>JBKKBQ010000018.1:0-3156 GCA_046714015.1 Nitrospira sp. | reverse complement strand
GTACTGGGCGGGTGAGAAAAGGATACGCCTCGCCCTCTAAGACACTGGGCGCTCACCATCTCGCGCCTGTCCGCAGACGTGACACTCATTATTCTTCGCGTCGCGGACCTCGTTGCGGCCTTGTTTGGTGCAATGCGCGTCTTGGCGCGCAGGGGTGGGTGGGTGAGAATGGCAGCCTGTTTGACCACCCTGCCAGAGAAGAGTCGCATCAGGTTCGGAGGAACATTTGGTGAATCGAGGAGCGCTGGGCGTGATGTTGTTGGGCCTGTTCCTCTTCGCCAACGTCGGGTTCGCACAGGCTGAGGCGCAGAACGGTGCGATGACGGAGGAAGAAGCGGCTCGGCTCGGTGAGGAATTCGGGATCGTCGTCGGAGCCGTGGACGAGGACATTCAGAAAGAGCTGAAGCTCCAGCGGCCGCAAGGAGTAGCGGTATTCGAAGTGATCGGGAATTCACGCGCGGACTACGCTGGGATCAAGGTTCGTTCTGTCATTAAGGAAATCGATAAGCAGGAGATCCGAAACATGGCCGATTTCGGACAAGCCATCAAGAAGGCCATGAAAGAATGCAACTTTACGGTCGGAACCTATGAGCCGGCGGATCCAGGCGATCCGGTCGGCTGGGGCGTCAATTTTCACTTTGTCGGTTGCAAGCGTGATTGATAGTGTTGTGAGGGGTGAGGCGTGAGGGGTAAGGCAAACGGACACGGCCGTAGATTGCGGGTCGGTTGGCGCATCGCGAGGTTCTTCCTCCTGTCGCTCATCGGTCTGATCGGCCTCTTGAGTACTGTCTATCACGAGCAGGCGATCGCTCAGGAGGAGAACAGTCGGTCTGTCCCCGATTGGGTTGCGGAAATCGAGAAAGTCTTCATCCGTTCTGAAGACTGCAAACAGTGTCACGAGCGTCATTACGAAGAGTGGAAAGGCGCCAGAGAGCAGACGCCGGACTTAAAAACATTTGGCCGGGTGGATGCGGCCCTTCTGCATGGCACGTCGTTGGAGTCACCTGTCTTTCGAACGGTGTTGGGTCTTTGGAAACAGACGAATCCGACGCCGGAGGAACAAGGACGATGCCTCTCCTGTCATGTGCCTGCCGTCACCCTGTTCCCTCAGCATGCCGAGAAGATTGTGACGCAGGTGATCGCGGGCAAGTCAAAAATTGAAGGGATTGGCTGCGCTGCCTGCCATTTAATGAATGGGATAGAAAAAGGCTCACCCTCTCCGCCGACATTCACATTGCAGCCAGGCAACACGCTCTACGGTCCCTATGCTAATCCCGAAGAAAATCTTGTCCATCCGGCTGTACAGTCTGAGCAATTTCGAGGGGCCAACTATTGTGCCTCCTGTCATTTCGATAAAGTGAAGGATGTTGCCCAGAAGAATCTGCCGGGAGAAATTCTCGAGGGAACGATTTGTCAGGATTGCCACATGGAGCCCTCGACCGGGAGTTCCACGTCAAGACGTGGGGCCATGACGAGAGCCATCGGACGCCATTGGTTTCGCGGTGTCGTCGTCGCCGGTACGATGCTCAAGAATCGGAATCTGCAGGCTGAATGGATGCCTCGCATCGACGTGGAGGTGACGAAGGCCGGCAGGGTGGTGGAGGGGATAGGGATCGTGAGGGTGGGTAGTCTCCCGCACAGTTTCCCCGATGGCGATCCGGTATTGAAACAGTTCTTTCTGACTGTCACGGTGAAGGACGCGGCGGGCAAGCCATTAGCGGAAGAGACGAAGCAATTTGGGTTGCCTTACGACAAAATCCTTCGCGGTCCGATTCCTGATCCCTTCGTCAAGGGTGGCAATACGAGAAAGGTTCCATTTGCGCTGACGCTTCCCGCCGGCACAGCCGCCGCGTCGATCGAAGCAGTGCTCACCTATGCGCTTATTCCTATGCCCGAACCGCTCTTACAGGAAAAATATCTTGCCACCCTAGCCACTGAAACGGAGCGGGAGACAGCGAGGAACATCATTCAGGAATATACGCAGCGGCATTTTCTAACGTATCGTGTCAAATCACTCTCCTAGCAGGATGTTGAAAAATCCCTCCAGCTGCGTTCTCGCAAGACACGGCCGCCTCACCATCTCGGCGGCGTTCACAAACCTGCCGCGCCTTATTCGGCGCGGCGTGAACCTCAGAAGCTCAACGTACGGGAGAAGGCCATGGTAACGTGTCTATCCGCTCGCATGGGATGGAAGGGAGCGGTTCAAGCGAAGCATGGTATGCACCTCCTCGCCTCTTCGCTCCCTGCGGTCTTGTTCGGTGAAATGCGCGTCTTGGCGCGCAGGGGTGGGTGGGTGAGAACGATGGCCTTTTTGAACATCTGCGGGAGTACCAGTAATCGTGAAACCGTTGCCTAGCATGACGGTGGTCGGGCTCGGTTTCGTTGTGATGATTTGTGCTGCGGTGTTAACCGATGGCGTGGGTACTTCCGCTCGGGCTCAGAATGCAGCCAGTCAGTCGTTGATCGAGAAAACTTTCCCCCATTCCACCAAGTGCAAACGGTGTCACGAACGGGTCTATGAAGAGTGGGAAACCTCGCCCTTGGCGAAGTCCATCCATTCACCGGCGTTTCGCGCGTCGCTTGACACCTATTTGAATTCAACGATGGGAAAGGACAAGACGCTATGTTTTCGCTGCCATGCCCCGCATGTGCGGGAGTTCCCGGATCATGCGCAGCTCTTTGTAGACCAAGCGAAAGCGGGCGATCCCTCCTTGGACGGCGTCGCCTGCAGTCAGTGCCATCTCATCAAGCAGGTGGATCGGGCCAAGCATCCCCCGGAACCGAAGTATGAGGCCGGCGGGAAGATGCTCTATGGGCCCTACAAGGATTTCGTTCAGAATCTGGCGCATCAGTCGATGGAATTGAGCCTGTTTCAGAAGTCTGATCTGTGCCTGAACTGTCATCAGTCGGTGCCGTCAGCGGCGAACTTGGGCAAGGCCAACGATTTGCTTGGCAATTGGGACCAAAGTCGGGCCGTCAAGTCCGGCAAAGAATGCCAGACGTGCCACATGCCTCAACAAGTAGGGGAATCAGCCAATGGGGAAAAGAAGCGCACAATCGCCAATCATAGCTTCCCAGGACGTGTGGGCAAGCTTCGCCAAGAAGCAGCGAAGTTGGACGTGCAGACCAGGATCGACGGCGACAAAACGACCGTTG
>JBKKBQ010000017.1:0-4103 GCA_046714015.1 Nitrospira sp. | reverse complement strand
AAGCGTTTCGTCACATTACCAGCGCGGAGGATGTGACGTATGGCAAACCCAATCCTGAGCCGTTTCTCCAGGCCCTAGCCGGATTGAACCACCAGCATTCCGCTGCTCCGATTTCGCCGGATTCCTGCCTGGCCATCGAAGATTCCCTCCCCGGCATCCGGGCCGCACGATCCGCGGGAATGAAGGTCTTAGCCCTAGCCAATACGCACACCGCACAAGACCTCCACGAAGCCGATGCCATCAGCTCTAGTTTGAGCGAAACGGACCTTATGGATTTGCGTGTCCGCTTATGGCCGACATAACCCAATGAGGATCTGCTCACTCATCCCAGGAGCAACAGAAGTGGTCGCTGCGCTTGATTTGGCCGACCGATTGGTCGGCATCAGCCACGAATGCGACTTTCCTGCCTCGGTTCGACAGGTTCCCGTCATGATCGAACCCCTGGTCGGAAAGGACGGGGGCTCCAGTGGGGACATTGACCGGCAGGTTAAAGAACTGGTTGCGTCGGGGCAGCGGCTCTACCGACTCAACGAGGAATCCTTTTGCCAAGCCAGTCCGGACCTTGTTCTGACGCAAGACCTCTGTCACGTCTGCTCGGTCACGCCGGACCAACTCACGCGCGCGATCGACTCACTTCAACATCGACCCAACGTGCTCACGCTCAGCCCAACGACATTAGACGACATGTTCCAAGATATCGAGCGCATCGCCGAAGCGGCAGACGTACGCGCGAGGGGACAGGCACTCGCCCAGGAGCTCCGTCGTCGAGTGGACCACGTGCGCGCAGAGACAAGCAGGACACCTTTGCGCCCCCGCGTGGTATGTCTTGAATGGCTGGATCCTCTCTATGTCGCAGGCCACTGGGTTCCGGAAATGGTTGAGCTGGCCGGTGGCCACGATGTCCTTGGATCTCAAGATGCCCCATCGCATGAAACGACGTGGTACGCCGTGGAAGCTGCTCGGCCCGACGTGATCGTTATGATGCCTTGCGGATACTCCGTCGAGCGTACGGTCAACGAGCTCAAGCGCATCGGTCAAACCGGTGACGCATGGCGGCGGGCTTGCGAACAGCCCCCGGATATCTATGTCGTCGATGCGGCATCCTTCTTCAGTCGCCCCGGTCCTCGACTCGTTGACGGCGTGGAGCTGCTCGCGGCCATTCTGCATCCGACCCCCGACCGTCCTCTTGACCCGGCCAAAGTAATCAAACTTGAGGCCTCGCCGCTGACCGGAAGCTGCGCATCATGAATACCTCTGAAGCTCAAGCCTATTGCACGGCCTACACGAAGAACAGCGGCAGCAATTTTTACTATTCGTTCCTGTTCCTTCCAAAAGCTAAACGGGACGCCATGTACACGGTCTATGCCTTCTGCAAGGCCGTCGACAGTGCCGTCGACGAACCTGCTGCCGGAAGCGACCCGAAAGACGAACTCAAGCGTTGGCGTGAGGAGCTTGAGGCGGTGTACTCGGGCACGCCGACCACTTCCATCATGGTGAGCCTCGCCCACCATGTGAAGACCTTGGGCATTCCGAAGGCGTACTTCGAAGAGTTGATCTAAGGCGTCGAGATGGATCTGCTTAACAATCGCTATGTCACGTTCGATGAGCTGTCGCTCTATTGCTATCGCGTCGCCTCCGTGGTGGGTCTCATCTGTTTGCATATATTCGGTGTCACATCGGCGCGCGCACAGGATTACGCCGTGGCACTCGGCATGGCCTTCCAATTGACGAATATCCTTCGCGATGTCGGATCAGATGCCGCCGAACGCCGAGTCTATCTGCCGTTGGATGACTTGCAGAAATGGAACTATCCCGAGAAAGCCATGCTGAATCGGAGCTATTCACCTGAATTTCGAGCGTTGATGGAATATGAGGCGTCGCGAGCGCACCACTATTATAAACGAGCCGATGCAGCCCTCAAGGGGCTTCCGCCTGAGGAACGTCGTGCGCTGACGGTGGCGGAAATCATGCGCGGCATTTACAGTCGGATTTTGGAACGGATCGAACGGTCCAACTATCAGGTCTTCGGACCGCGTATCAGTCTCACCACCAGCCAACGAGTGGTTATTGCCCTACGGGTTTGGCTCCGCTCCCGACTCTCGTGACTGCGCCGTCCTCACAGACCGTCCTCGTTCTCGGCGCTGGACTAGCCGGTCTGACCACTGCGTACCATCTTCATCAACGGGGCCACCACATCACTCTGCTCGATCATCCTGACTGGCTCGATGGATTCGGGACCGACGCATCCCAGCCCGCCCCGATTGTTCTGGGATGCCATCAGGAGACGAGGCGGGTCCTTCGCCTGCTCGATCGAGCAGGGCCTTCGGAAGCCGACCGAACGATTCCACTGGAATTTCGGCTGCCCGATGGGAGAATCGCCCCTTATCAGTCAGAGCTCCTCCCCGGAGCCTTTCAGTGGATGATGAGCCTCTTCAGCTTCCACGGGCTTTCCTGGCAGGATCGATGGAGACTCTTCTCCCATGTCGAGCAAATTTGGGAGCAAGCCCAAACCCTCCCGGCAGATTTAGAGAATCGGACTGCGGATGAATGGCTGACGGCGGCCGGGCAAAGCCCAGAAGCCAGGGAACGGATTTGGGATCCGCTCGCTCAATGGTTGACCGGCAACGCGCTGACACGTCTCTCCGCCGCAACCTTCGTCCACCTGCTGTCAACGGTGTTTCTTCGTGACGCAACAGATGCCATGCTCACCCACCTGGCCGGCTCCCTCCACCACCGGTTCATCGCGCCCATGAAACAGACACTTCACGAGGGTCACATGCGGATCGACTCCTTGACCCATCGCCCCACCCTTCGATTTGGACAGACCGGCGTGAGCGAAGTCCGGCTTCACGACGACACCAGACTCCTGGCCGACCGGTACGTCATAGCGCTGTCCTACCAGAATCTATTGAAGTTGCTGCCGGAACGGCTCCTGACACGCTATGCCTATTTCGCACAGATCACCGAGCTCAAGAGTTTGACCGAGGTCGTCGTTCAATTGACCTGCCCGTTGATGAACCAACGGCCTCGTCTGCTCCTCTTACCAGGCCGACCGTTTCACCAGCTCACCAGCACCTCGCGCGAATCCGGCGAGATGGGATATCGACTGTCGGCCGTGGGAAACACGCTCGCCGAGTTGAACGATGATCAGTTGGTCAATGCTGCGCAGGCCGAGATGTGCGACTTGTTCTCCGGAACGGGCAGGGAGGATGTGATCGTTCGATCAGTCTCTCGCGAGAACCACGCGGCCTTATTGCTCGCACCGGGTGCCGCGCGGCTGCGGCCGCTTCAACAGACTCCCATCCAGAATTTGTTCGTCACCGGGGCATGGACCGACACCGGATGGCCGGCCAATCTGGAAAGCACACTCATCAGCGCCCGTCGCTGTGCGGAGCTCGTCGCCGGCCCCGTAGCTTGACGCAGGAATGCCTCGTTGGTACGAGTATCCAATGACTTCATGGGCCAAGCTCTTCGTGCTTGCGCTCCCGCTGATCGCGTGGAGCTGTGCGCCAAGTCCCTACGAGCGCGGACGCTACCCCGCCGGATTCAGCCGATATGATGTCGAGCGGGATTACATGGAGTGCGAGTACAAGGCGAGATTAGCGAACGACCAGCATTTCTACAGCCAGGGTTCACCCTTTCCATTCGTTTCCGGCCCTCAGAGTTCCGCCGACCATGCCCGCGCCATGCATGGTCTCTCGACCATCAATGCGATGCGTGATACCTGTCTGGCAGCAAAAGGCTATCGCCTCAATTAATTCCGGTGCGCAGATAGCAGAGGTCCTCAAACCGCTCCCCTCCCCGATACTTTGCGATGACCATCCACTCCCGCCGAGCATCGGTCAGGCCGATATAGGTCACACCATCAAGCCGAAACGGGTGAATGGTAAAGACCGTACTCAAGGCAGGAGACGGCGATACCTGGTCCATGGGAAGCGACGTCAGCGGATAGGATCCGCCGGTGCGCTCGAACTTGTCGCGCGTTGCCAACAAGGGGCTCAGGTCTTGCCAACCCAGTTGGTCGAGGACCGGACTATTGGCGGGAAACACATAGAAGCTCTCACTCGGCGCGCCCTTCATACAAAACGTGGTCTTCACCACTA
>JBKKBQ010000016.1:0-2707 GCA_046714015.1 Nitrospira sp. | reverse complement strand
GACCAAGGAGCAACTCGGCGGATTTCTTCTGATTGACGTGCCGGACTTGAACGATGCGATTCGTGTGGCTACTCACTTTCCGGCCGCCCGCTTCGGCGCGGTGGAAGTCCGCCCCATGAAGGAACACGGTTGCGCTTGACCGAGTTCAACATGACCGACGAATCGCTGAACCAGGCGCAAGCGAGGGTAGAGGAAGTGTACCGCAATGAGTCGCGCCACGTGCTGGCCACCTTGATTCGTCTGCTTGGCGATTTCGACGCAGCCGAAGAAGCGTTGCACGAAGCCTTCGTCGCAGCAACGGAGCAATGGCCACGCGACGGTGTGCCGGCCAATCCGCGTGCCTGGCTGGTCTACACCGGCCGCTTCAAAGCGATCGATGGCATGAGGCGGCGCGCCCGCCACGTCGCGTCTCTCAATGAACTCGCCAAGCAGATCGAGACGTCCACCAAGGATCCGCTGGAGCAAGATGATGAGCACATCGCAGACGATCGTCTCCGGCTGATCTTTACCTGTTGTCATCCCGCCCTCACCTCGGAGGTGCAGATGGCGCTGACACTTCGTGAAGTCTGCGGCCTGACGACTGAAGAAATCGCCCGCGCCTTCCTCGCCAAACCGGCCACCATTGCGCAACGCATTGTGCGGGCGAAGGCGAAGATCCGCGATGCGCGCATCCCCTATGAAGTGCCGTCTCCAGCTGATTTACCTGGCCGGTTGGATACGGTGCTGCATGTCGTCTATCTCGTCTTTAACGAGGGGTACTCGGCTTCATTCGGGACTTCGCTGACCAGAGCCGATTTGTCCAGCGAAGCGATTCGTCTGAGCCGACTCCTCTTGCAACTCTTGACGGAACCGGAAGTCATGGGCCTCCTCGCCTTGATGCTGCTGCACGAATCGCGGCGTGCTGCACGCACGTCTGAAACGGGAGATCTCATATTGTTGGAACATCAAGACCGCTCTCTGTGGAATCAGAACCACATCAGGGAAGGCGTGGGATTGATCGAACGAGCGTTAACCTCTCGGCGTTTCGGTCCGTACACCTTGCAAGCAGCCATCGCCGCCGTCCACGCCGAAGCGCCCAGCGTCGCAGAAACTGATTGGGCCCAGATCATCGCATTGTACGATCTGCTCATGCGAGCAGACCCATCGCCGATCGTCGCGCTGAACCGGGCCGTGGCGGTTGCCATGCGTGATGGACCAGGCAAGGGTTTGGAGTTGGTCGATGCGCTTCTGAAAGATGGTGAGTTGGCCGACTATCACCTCGCGCATGCGACACGAGCCGACCTGTGCCGGCGATTGGGCAAATCGTCGGAGGCCCGTGCCTAATATGAGCAAGCATTGGCCCTCACGAAGCAAGAACCGGAACGGCGGTTTCTGGAAAAGCGACTAGCCGAACTACCATGACCATGGCATGACCATGAATGGCCAGGTTGTCCAGAGGTCGCCGACCCGTGAAGAACAAGGGATTTCTCCAGTTGCCCACAGAGGTTTTCACTGGTGAGGTGTGCAAAGTAGCGGACATCTTTCTACGCGTTATGAACGCCGACCAAAAAGAGAACTTCCGTGCGTGATCGTCGATGACATGAGTGTTGTCCACTTATTCTCTGATGTAGATAGGGCTCGCGCGCGGTCTACGGTGCTGGGGACCCTCACGATCATCCTGCTGGTGGGTACCTTAGTGCTCGATCTGGGGCTACCCATCGGAGTGTCCGTATGGGCGTTCTACAGCCTCGCCATCGTCCTTGCATTGCAATGGAAGGGGCGACCCGCCATTGCCGTCGTCACTGCCATCGCGATGATCTTCATGCTACTTGATCTATGGCTCGGTCCGGGGGGAGACATCGAGACAGGCATCACCAACCGAGCGATCGGTGCCGTCACTATCACCGGAGTCGCATTGATTTGCTTGTACATCGACTGGAGGAGGCGCCGAATCGGGCAGGCGCTCAAGACCGCATCCGTGAGTCGAAGCCGGTTGCGTCAGTTCCTCAATTGCCTGAGCGACGCAGGTGTGGTGTTGACCGACATCCGAGGACGAGTCACGGAATGGAGTGATGGAGCACAGCAGCTCACCGGTTATCCGACGGAGCAGACCATTGGGCAACCGCTCTTTCGCAGGTTTCCCAAACAGAGCACGACGGCAATCCGTTGGTCCCATATCTGTCGGCAGGCTCGGTTGGAGGGGAAAGCGGTTCGGGAGGAGGCGTATCAATGTCAGGACGGCTCCTGGCGGTGGATCCATATCGTGATCAGACCTCTTCGGAACCGCTTGGGTCGTCTGCGGGGATATTCGCTGGTGATGCATGACTTAACAAACCGGAAGAGAGCCGAGGAGGCATCAGACAAAAGCGGGAAAATGATCAGCCACCAAATCTGAGAAAGCCGCTCGACGCCCGTATTGTAGGGATGATGGACAATTGGAGTCATCAGACAAGTCACTCCTGTAAACAGATCTCTATTCGTGGATAGATGGTCGCCGTCGTCGCTCCAACCTTCCGATTCGGCTTATACACTCTCTTGGCCTTTTCATAAGCACGCCCCGTCATTAACAGATTCAGGTCCGCCAATCCTCCATAGTTTAATTCGCCGATCTCGTCAATCTTAGGGAAATGTAATCGACAAGGAGATCTTCAACAGGAACTATCACCAGCGGGGTCGCAGAAAAGCGCACCCACTGTCGGTGCGCGTGGGTCCCGAGCCCCCAAGGGAC
>JBKKBQ010000015.1:0-7951 GCA_046714015.1 Nitrospira sp. | reverse complement strand
ATTTTCACCAGGCCGTCGCTCTCCATAGAAAAAGTAGTGGCACCTTAGCGAGTCCATCTGATGGGGTCAAGGAGATTGGAGTCGTGATAATTGTCCCTTGTGGAATCTACTTGCTCTATGGTTCTCGCTTTGGAGAGTTCAGCGAGGTACAGCTAAGGCCCCCACCAGCAATTTGCTAATTGGCACAACGAGACCGCCGCAGGACCCGTGGTTGCAATTGCGGTGCGTGGGAGAGATGAAGTTGCACTGGAGAATTGACGGGGATAACACTTGCAACTATCGCTAATCGCAAAGATGGCCCAGGGGATTCCCTGAGCCATCTTCATGAAGGAGAATTGAAGTGCCGCACGGTTGTGCGGCACGACCGACTATTTACCGCCCGGTGCCGCCACCTTTGGCGCAAACATCTCAAATATGCTGGGGTCCCGTTCCAAGTAGTCGGGCGGGAAGAAATTAAACCTCCGCCACAGTTCGTACCAAAGAGGGACACGATTCATAATCACCCAACCCAAGACCTTTGTACCCTGCCTGACCTGAGCCTGCTCAGGCCATGGTTGTGGATCATCCGGGTCAGGAATGACCCAGAACCGGTAATTTCCTTTTCCATCATCGATCTGGTCAACAACTTTGATGACGCCCCCACGAGTACCCGCCATCAATGAAGGCCAGGCCGGCAATGGAATAGCCGGCACTCCGAAAAATAGGATCCGAACCTTCCGTCCAGGTTTCAAAAGTGGAGAATCTAGCCCCTCAGCCTTCATTTCAATAGCCGGATCGGAAGCAAGGGGAGAAATAGTGACGAGATTCTCTCCCTGTTTGACCGTCTCATTGATACCGACTTTCGCCATCTTGACCACGGTTCCGTCCATCGGCGCGAAGAGCTTAGCGGCCTCAATTCGTTGCTGGACGCCCTGTTGCCGGTAGGAGATATCCGCCAACGATTCCGTAGCCTTAGCGGCCTCCGCCACTGCGGCATCGCGCGATGCTATTGCATCCATGAGCCGTTGTTGCACGTCAGCGGTGATTTGATCACGCCCGAAGCTCAAAGCAGACCGAGCCTGTTCTGCAGCCAACAAACTGGCCTGGGCCGCCTGCAAACCAGCTTTTGTGCCGATTTCCGTCTGAATCGTTAATTCGAGTTCCCGTTGTGAAACCAACCCGTCTCTGACAAGTTGCCGATGCCGGTCAACATTGAGTTGCGCTGTGACCACATCGATCTTAAGCTGTTCAACCTTCTGTTGGGCTTCGCGCACTTTATTATCAGCTTCCACCACTCTGGCCTCAGCCGAAGGCACCGCGGCCTGGACCAGCTTCTTCATCTCGCCGATCCTTTTATTTAGCTGATCCGCCCTGGCTAGGGCTGCTTGGCGTGTTTGTTCCAGGGCCACCTTGCGCTGTTCGAAGAGGGGGAGAATCTCGGGCGCCATGAAGGTCGGATCGTAGTCCTCCAGTTCACCGACGAGTTCGCCTTTCTTGACCTTGACCCCTTCATATATGTGCCAAGACTTGACACGACCCGTAATCCGGGATTCGATCTGCTGTGGTCGGTCGTAGGGAGTATAGGCGGAAACTTTGCCCGTCACCGCAATGGTCTGCGTCCAGGGGACGAACTCAAGGACGATCAGAAACAACAGCAGAATTGTCAGGATCGCACGAGAAGCCGTGAACATTCCGCCTGGAATCTGTACCGCATCCCAGCATGGCAACTTGGTCAATGTGGGTCCCTGTTCGATGGTGATCGCTTCCAAGCCTACCCCGCGCTTGACCAGCGCACGTTCTCCGCTGTTTTCGACACCGCGACCTAGGCTAGCCATGGAGCCTCCATTAATTTACCGGTGTTGATGTGCCATTCCAACCGTTTACGCATGAGCATGATGCAACATAATACGACGATCGGCATGATCCGTCAGATTGGGATCCGTCGACACGAAGATAACTGACCAGGCTTCATCCTTAGAGCACAGCCGACGCAGGATACGCTCGCGCAACGAGGGCTCGAGCGAGTGAATTAAACCGTCGAATATGAGGACTTGAGGACGTCCGAGAATCGATCGGGCGAGGAGGATTTGCAGAACATGAGTCGGCGAAAGGGATTCACCCAGCGCAGAGACGTCGGACTTAGCCCCACGCGCCAATCCTTCGACATCTTCTTCAAGTTCGGTGAAACGCAGCGCCCAGTTGAGGTCGTCATACGTGACATACGAACGTCCCATGACGATGTTTTCTTCGATCGTCCCGTTCACCAAGGACAATTGAGAGTCGATCATGACACTGCGGCATTGGTTGATGGCATTGGGATCGATATACCGGAGATCAACGCCATTGTACTGAACCACTCCATTGGTCGGGGTTTCCAGTCCGCCCAATACTCTGGCCAATGCGGTTTTGGCTCCCGTTGTCCGAGCGTAGATACCGAGTTTCTCGCCGGGCGCCACATCCAGGTTGAAACCATCGAACACGGACACTCCGCCATGAATCAAACTGACGCCTTTGCAGGTGACACGGACGCCCTGAGCTAAATGCTTGGGCAGTGCCACGGCTGATTCGGTTGAGACGTAATCTTGCTCCTGCCTAAAGACCTCATCGAGGTGTGTCAGGGACGCGAAGAAATAGTACACAAATCCCATATTCTTGATGAGAGTGTCGAAATTGAAGACGAGCGCAGCGACGACCGCTTGAACAGCGACCAACTGCCCCAGGGTCAACTGCCCTGCTGCCATGAGCGAGGCTGCGATGCCCAGAGCTCCAGCTTGTGCGATGGCTTGTCCACCCACTGACCCAACATATTGCCGCACGAGAACGGCAAATCTGGCCTTTCGAGTTTCAACATACCGACTGACGAGATCATTCGTCTTCTGAATAAGAAAGGGCCGGCTGTCGGTGGCCTTCAGCTGCAAAGCATTCCGCGAAACCTCTTGAATAAAATTGAAGACGTCGTATTTCGCATTAGACATAGCGAGGGTTGTCTTCAACGCACCACGCGAGAGCACGAAAAACGTGATCCCAAACCCGGCCATGAGCATTAGGTTGTACATGAGGAAATAGGGATGGTAGACGACCAGCATGATCATGCCGACCGTTCCACCCACCACGACGTTCAGCAGGTCGATGAGCAGCGTGGACAAGGCACGTTGCATAAAGACCGTTTCGATGAAGTAGTTCGCGAGTTCGGGCCGCACCCCTTTAAATCGATTCCGCGGAAGCTGCTCCACCATCGCAATCGTAACTCTTGCAAAAATTCGGCGCTGCACGACATCCACGGCATAGAAATGGAATGTCTTGAACAAGCCGACAAACAACAGAACCGCCAGCATAATGCCGGTCAGAGTCCAGATCATGACCGGCTGCACTGCGTAGGAAAAGGTGCTGACCAACTCCTGCACGGTCAGCGGGATGATAAGAGAAAAGAACCCAACGGCCAAGGCATAAGAAAAAATCAGACTCATGATTTTTTTCTCGGCCCGCATAGCCACGGTAAGCTGCTGCATCAGCGCTTCGAACAGCCCTTTGTAACCTTCGCCCTGAGGTTCTTTCATGAGCACCCCCAGTTATAAGTCAAAATGTGAATCATTCGCCCCTTGCCGACCTTAGTCACGCCCCCACTTAATCACGTTTGAAAGCCTACATCCAAGCCCACCAAACGGACTATATGACACTACCAACCGCTCCCAGCGAGACTTAGTCACGCCCCGGCAGTTTACGACCGGACGAGCCTGAGGCGTGCAGTGGGTCCCCATA
The DNA here is from genome assembly GCA_046714015.1 of Nitrospira sp. GTDB lineage: Bacteria > Nitrospirota > Nitrospiria > Nitrospirales > Nitrospiraceae > Nitrospira_D. Next base: position 4,213 of record JBKKBQ010000015.1, on the reverse strand, counting down.
CTTGCTTAACACGCGTTCAGAAACGGGTTTCGAGAGTGCCCCCCTCGCCCATAGCATTCCTCCTCGAGACACTACATAATCGGCCTGGGCACGGTAGAGCTCGTACGCCACTTCGACCACCGCACGCTCGCGCAGGTTGACGAAGAGCACGCTCGTTGCTCCCATATTAAACCGGGCTCGTTCGCCCTCTTCCAACGTCTTGGCCAAGCGCAGAGCCTCAGTCGCAGCCTTCACACGGTCCCGGGCCCGCACTTGGGCCGAGAGCCAGTTATCAACGTCGATCTGAACTTGTCGCTCTGCATAGGCTTGTTTCCAGGCCAATCGTTCTTGCTGCGCTTCCGCGTGAAGAACCTTCCCTCGAGCACCCCGATTGAACAATGGCATACTGAACAAAGTAGCCATTCGGTAGCCGATCCCTCCAACCCAGTAGATCGAGCCGATCGCCGGCCCCCCCTCAAACGTGAGCTTGGGAAGCAGGCCATTCTTCGCCAGTTTGATTTCGATATTGTTCAATTTGGCTTCAATGTAAAGATCGCGCACTTCCGGCCGATCCTCCGTGGCTTCCACCTTGAAGGCCGCCACATCATCGTCACTCGGCAACGTCATCTCCCCATGAAATTCTGGGGCCCATTCAGGGCGAGGTGTCACAGGTTGGCCGTCTTCCCAGAGAAAGAGCGCCAGCTTATATTGCTCATACTCGACCTTCCGTTGCGCGGCAATGGCAGCCTCTCGACGCCGCTGAACTTCTTCTCGGGCTTCGACCACGTCGATCGGAGCGATCGCGCCGCCTTTGGATCTGCCCTCAACCATGCGATAGCGCTCTTCCGCGACGGCGAGGGTACGCTTCCCCACATAGGCGTGTTTGACGGCGACCTGCCAATCCCAGTATTGCACGGCCCCGGCCAGATAGAGATCTTGTCGCTTCTGCGCCACCTTGATCTCCGCTTGCGGCCCCGCGAGTTCGGCCTGTTGAAACTGGGCGTTCTCCTCGTTGACCATGAAGCCCCGCAGGAGATTCAACTTTCCGCCGATGAGCATCATTTGCTGCGGATAGAACAGTTGAAGGTCTTGAGGGATCGCCACCCCGGGACTCTGGACATTTCGTACTGGGACATTAGTGTTGTCCCCCATGAGCGTCGCATGATCCCCAAAGACGTTACGGAGACCGACGAAGAGCTCCCACCCGATGGGGTGCCCGAGCTTGATAAAGGTATCGTTATAGCCAGAACTTAAGTGATTCGGCGCGCCACTGACGTTCGTCAGATTGAACGTTTGATACCGGTCGAACTCGACCTCGTTCCGAACCTTCGGCTCCCATGCACCCAACGCTTTCAGGATCTTCGCTCGAGCCTGCACCCGCTCCAATCCGGTTGCCTTGAGCAGCGGATGGGTCAACTCAATCCTGGCCAGCACCTCTTCAATGGTCAGGGGAGCGGTGCGAGTCGACTGAGCCTGCAGGACACTCGAGTCGAGCACCGGGTCCGCCAGTGCGGTCGCCGGCACCATCATCAAGGAGAACAGCAAGAGAAGGATCAAGGAATGATGCTCCTTTGTTGCCGAATTAATCGCGTCCCGGTCGTTTGAAGCCGTTCATGCCCGCCGCCGTCAGCGGGTTCCCATACTTGGCCAACTCGCTTTCGGCCCACGGCTTCGACAATAAGCCCCTCGCCCACAGCATCCCTCCACGCGACACGGCGTAGTCGGCTTGCGCCCGATACAGTTGGTACGCCTGATCCACCACGTTGCGCTCACGGAGGTTCACAAAGAGGACGGTGCTCGCGCCCATATTGAACCGGGTCCGTTCGCCCTCCTCCAGCGTCTTCGCCAACCGCAGGGATTCCGTCGCCGCCTTCACCCGGTCTCGGGCCCGCACTTGGGCCGAGAGCCAGTTGTCCACGTCGATGCTGACTTGTTGCTCGGTGTATAGCTGTTTCAAGGCCAATTGTTGCTGGTCCGCTTCCGCGAACAGAACCTTCCCACGCCCTTCCCGCTGGAACACCGGCATCGCAAAGAATGATTCCATCCGATACCCGATTCCCACAGTCCAGTCCGCGCCGGCATCTTGTTGTCCCCCCTTAAAATCAAACTTTGGGAGCAGGTGGTTCTTGGCGAGCTTGATGTCGATATTGTTCAGCTTGGCGTCGATGTAGAGGTCCCGCACTTCCGGCCGATCTTCTTTCGCCTCCACTTTATAGGCCGCGACCTCGTCCTTGGTCGGGAGCGGCGTTTCGCCTTGGAATTCCGGCGCCCATTCCGGTCGCGGCGTCACCGGCTCGCCGTTCTCCCAGAGAAAGAGGGACAGCTTGTACTGCTCATACTCCACCTTCCGCTGGGCGGCGATGGCGGCCTCTCGCCGATTCTGAACCTCTTTGTTCACCTCGATCACATCGAGGGGAGCGACTTTGCCCGATTTGGCCTGTCCTTCGATCTGTTTGAACCGTTCTTCGGCCACAGCCAGTGTCCGCTTCTGCACTTCAGCCTGCTTCACCGCCACTTGCCAATCCCAGTACTGCACGGCGCCGGCGAGATAGAGGTCTTGCCGCTTCTGCGCCACCGCGATCTCCGCCTGCGGCCCCGCGAGTTCGGCCTTCTGGAAGTCGGCATACTCCTCGTTCATCATGAAGCCGCGCAGCAAGTGGGCCTCCCCACCGACGAGGATTTGCTGGTTATGATAGAAGAGCAGTCCATCATTCGCGAGGAGCACATGGGCGCCTTGGCTGGTGCGATCCCCAAACCCGTTGCGGATCCCCCCATGGAGGTTGAAGCCCCAGGGATGCCCCATCTGGATCAAGCTGTCGTTAAATCCCCCCGTAGTCTCATTAACAAAGGCCAGGAAATTCCAAGACTGATACCGATCAGCCTCTGTCCTGTTCTTGAACGTCGGTTCCCAGGCCCCGAGCGCCTTCAGGATCTTCGCCCGGGCCTGCATCCGTTCAACCCCGGTCGCCCGAAGCAGCGGATGCGTCAGCTCAATCCGGGCGAGCACTTCGCTGATGGTCAGGGGCTCGGTGCGGGCGGACTGCGCCTTCAACGCACTTGAATCGTGCACCGGTTCTGCCAGCGTCGCCACGGGAAGCAAGATCAGAATCACGAGTAATAGAGCGGCCATCGAAGGATGCTCCTTGTGCCGGATTAATCGCGGCCCGGTTGTTTGTAACCGTTCATGCCCGCTGCCGTCAGCGGGTTCCCGTATTTGCTCAACTCGCTTTCGGCCCACGGCTTCGACAACGCGCCCCTCGCCCACAGCATCCCTCCACGCGACACGGCGTAGTCGGCCTGCGCCCGATACAACTGGTACGCTGATTCCACCACGTTGCGCTCACGGAGGTTCACGAATAACACGGTGGTGGCCCCCATGTTAAACCTCGTGCGCTCACCTTCTTCCAGCGTCTTGGCCAACCGCAGGGCTTCCGTCGCCGCCGTCACCCGGTCTCTGGCGCGCACTTGAGCCGAGAGCCAGTTATCCACGTCGAAGCTGACTTGTTGCTCGGTGTACAGCTGTTTCAACGCCAATTGTTGCTGGTTCACTTCCGCGGCCATGACCTTCCCACGCCCTTCCCGCTGGAACACCGGCACCTCAGCGTGCACGCCGACCCGATACCCGAGTCCCACAACCCAGTCCGAGACAGCCTTGGTGGGGCCCCCCTCAAGATCCAACGTCGGGAGTAGTTTGTTCTTGGCGAGCTTGATGTCGATATTGTTGATCTTGGCGTCGATGTAGAGCTCCCGCACTTCCGGCCGTGTTTCTTTTGCCTCTACTTTATAGGCCGCGACCTCCTCATTAGTCGGGAGCGGCGTTTCGCCCTGGAATTCCGGCGCCCATTCCGGTCGCGGCGTCACCGGCTCGCTATTCTCCCAGAGAAAGAGCGACAGTTTGTACTGCTCATACTCCACCTTCCGCTGGGCGGCGATAGCGGCTTCTCGCCGCTTCTGAATCTCTTGGTTCGCCTCGACGACATCGAGCGGCGCGACCTTCCCGCCCTTGGCCAACCCTTCGACCAGGACTACACGCTCTTCGGCAACGCCCAACGCGCGCTTTACCATCTCCGCTGGTCTGACCGCGACCAGCCAATCCCAGTACTGCACGGCCCCGGCCAGGTAGAGATCTTGTCGCTTCTGCGCCACCCTGATCTCCGCTTGCGGCCCCGCGAGTTCGGCCTGCTGAAACTGGGCATTCTCTTCGTTGACCATGAAGCCTCGCAGCAGGTGGAAC
>JBKKBQ010000014.1:0-5683 GCA_046714015.1 Nitrospira sp. | reverse complement strand
CCGGAGGGCAGGGTCTCATCAGCTATTACGACGCGACCGATCACTATCTGAAATCGGCCCTCTGTCCGGATGTGCCCTGTACGGAACCCACGCTCACGACGACTCCCGATAAAACCGGCGATGTGGGCCAATACGGCGCGGTCACGATCGGGATGGATAGTCGCGCCCTCATCAGCTATTACGATGCCACGAATGGCGATCTCAAAGTCGTCCACTGCGAGGAGGTTGTGTGCGTCTCCCCGACGCGCACGGTTCTTGACAGTAAAGGCACTGTCGGCCAGTACACGTCCATTGTGATTGGAGCCGACGGTCTAGGCCTCATTAGTTACTACGACGCGACGAACGGGGACTTGAAAGTGGCTCATTGCAACGATGTCGCCTGTCTGTCCGCCACGCTCGCCACGCCTGACAGTACCGGCAACGTCGGTTCTTACACATCCGTTGCCATCGGGACAGACGGTTTGCCTCTCATCAGCTATTACGACGTTGCCAAGGGCGATTTAAAGGTTGCTCATTGCGGCGACGTCGGTTGTACAGCCGCGACCGTAACTCCGTTAGACGGAGCAGCGATTAACGTCGGCGCGCCCTCTTCAATGGTGCTGGGAGCTGACGGCAGGGCATTGATCAGCTACTACGATGCGACGAACGGGGACCTCAAGGTGGCTCGCTGCGCTGACCTCGCCTGCGCCTCTGCCACGCTGACGACCGTTCAGAGCCAGGACAATGTTGGCCGGTACAGTTCTGTGACGATCGGAAGCGAGGGGCTTCCGCTCATCAGTTACTATGATGCTACGAATGGGGATCTGCGAGTCGCGCACTGTACCGATGTCGCTTGCACCACCGCGACCGCCTTTACGTTAGACCAGGCAGGTCTGGTCGGTCAGTTTCCGTCGATGACGATCGGAACGGATGGCCGAGGCCTCATCAGCTATTACGATGCCACGAACGGGGATTTTAAAGTAGCGCATTGCGAGGATGTCGTGTGTGGCTCGGCCAAGATTACCACCTTGGTCGGCCAGGGTGACGTCGGTCAGTACACTTCGATCACCATCGGCGCCGATGGCCTGGGCCTGATCAGTTACTATGATGCCACCGACCAGGACCTCAAGATTGCGCATTGCGACGATGTTGAGTGTCGGTCAGCGACGCACAGCACCATAGATGGTCTCGGTCAGGTGGGCCAGTACAACTCCGTGACGATTGGATCAGACGGTTTGGGCTTGATCAGCTATTACGATGCGGCAAATGGGGATTTGAAAGTTGCCCATTGTGCCGACCTTACCTGTCGCTCAGCGAAGGTGGCAACTCTGATTAGCAAAGACAATGTCGGCCAATTCACCTCGATCACCATTGGTTCAGATGGTCGAGGCCTCATCAGCTATTACGATGTGACGAACGGCGATCTAGGAGTTGCCCATTGTTCCGAGGTTGAGTGTCAAGCTGCGACCCATACAGTCGTCCAGAGCCAGGACAATGTCGGTCAATTTACGACAATTATCATTGGGACAGACGGGCGAGGCCTGATCAGCTACTACGATGCGACGAACGGGGAACTGAAAATCGCGCACTGCTCCAACAGCCTCTGTATTCCATACCACCGGCGTTGAGCCGAAACCCCTCGAATCCATTCGACTGGTTCTACTTCCTGTGGTCTAAGACGAACGCAGATTTCTGATCTCAGCCAGCGTCGTTTCTATTTCATTCGGTGAGTTGAGGAGGCTTGGCGCGAGCCTGGCATACTGCGTTGTGTATGGTGTCACGCTGCCGACAATACCGCGCTGACGGAGCTTTTCCACGACTGTGCGAGGATCCATGCCGACCACCTCAAAACAGACGATTCCAGCCGAAAGATCCTGTGACAACGGTGTGTGTAGTGTCACGTGCGGTATGGCTGCCAACCCCTGCTTCAATTGCTGGTTCAGTTCAGAGATGCGCTCAGTTACTTTGGATTTCCCGATGGCGTTATGAAACGTGAAGGCTTCGTCCAGTGCCCACCGGTGTTCAAACGAATGGAACCCGCCGGGCGTCATGTGAATCGACGGAGGAAGATCCTTCGATGACGCGTTCTTCATCCAGAGTTCAAAGGCCTGAGAATTGAAGGTCGGAATGGTCGCTTGTGCGACCGCCCAGGCCTTGGGGTGGCCCCACACGAGACCAGTTCCGCGCGGGCCGAACATCCACTTGTGAGTCCCAGCGATCAGAAAGTCGCAGCCGAGTTGGTTAAGACGGAAGTCTTCCACCCCCAACGCATGAACACCATCCACACAGAAGATCACCCGGTCCTGCTCATCTCGCGAGCGATTGACGGATTGGATCGCCAGAGCCATCTCATGAATAGGCAGCTTGAGTCCCGTGCTGGAATGGACCCAGGTGACGGCCACAATGCGCGTGGCGGGGGTGATGCTCTTGTGTAGGGAATCGACCAACTGGTCGCGCGACAGGGCCTTGAGTGAACGATAGAGGGGGATCTGACGCACGGTGGCGCCCGTCCGTTCGGCACGAAGGCGCAACGAGGTTTCTGTCGAGTAATGGTCGTGTGTCGTCGTCAGGATTTCCTGCCCGCTGCGAAGTTGCAGCCCGCCATAGAGCAGGCCCAGCCCCATCGTCGTGCTATCCGTCAACGCGATGTCCTTAGGGTCGACGCCCAGATAATCGGCGGCCGTCTGAAGTACCTTCGCTTCCTGCTTCTCTTCGTGCTCGTACCAATAGCTGATGGGATCGGCATCGAGGCCGGCGCGATGCCGGTCGATCGCTGCGCGCACCGGAGTGGGATGGGAGGCGAGAAAAAACGCGGCGAGATGGATGAGCCGCGGAGACAATGGAAACTGCGTCCGGAGGTCTTCCCAGTTTTTAAACCGATACAGCGGGGCTTGTTGATCGGCTAATGCGCGAGCGTAGCCGTCAGCCAGAACCGCAGCGCCCAAGGCCAAACCAGTCCGCACCAGGAAACCACGACGTCCGATGTCGCTCATAAGATCTCCTCGTCAGAGTCCGCTTCTGTACTCTACTGCGAGTGTGGAAATTCGACAAGGCAGGACGGGACGTCGCAGGCGGAGCTGAGGATAGCCAAGAAGCAACGGCGAAGGATGTGCCGGCTAGCAGGATGCTGAAAAAGTCCGCCAGCTTCGTTCTCGCATCGCTCAGAGGGTCAACGTAGGGCCTGGGCAAACGCCTGTTCATATAGGCGATGGGAGGGCCGGGTGTAAGCAAGCTACGGTTCGCCTCTAAGACACCGGGCGCTCACCGACTCGCGCCCGTCCGCAGACGTGACGCTCATTATTCTTCGCGTCGCGGACCTTGCTGCGGCCTTGCTGGCAGACTTTTTGAGCATCCTGACGTGATTCTGGTATAAGCACCGAACGAAAACCTACGGCCATATTTTGGGCATCAACCGAGTTTTTCCGCAGCAGGCTAGGACTGATAATTTTCAATCGGAGGACAGCTGCAGATGAGATGGCGATCGCCGTAGGCCTCGTCGATGCGGCTCACGCTCGGCCAGAACTTGCTGTTCCTCAGCCAGGGAGCGGGAAACGCCGCCTGTTCCCGGCTATAGGGGCGATTCCACTCCGTCGCCGTCACGATCGCGGCGGTATGGGGGGCGTTCTTGAGCACATTATTCGTTCGCGGTTGGCGTCCGTCAACGATCTCCTGAATCTCGGCGCGGATCAGAACGAGGGCTTCGCAGAGCCGATCGAGTTCGCTCTTGGCTTCACTCTCCGTCGGTTCGACCATGAGCGTGCCAGCCACCGGGAACGACACGGTCGGCGCATGGAAACCATAATCCATCAATCGCTTGGCGACATCCATCGCCTCGACCCCGGCGCTCTCCTTAAATTCACGCAGATCCAGGATGAACTCGTGAGCCACCAGTCCGGAATCACCCCGGTACAGAATGGAGTAATGTTTTTCCATCCGCTTCGCCATGTAGTTGGCATTGAGGATGGCCACTTGTGTGGCTTTGGTCAATCCGTCGCGCCCCATCAAGGCAATGTATACCCAGGAAATCGGAAGGATGCTCGGACTGCCGAACGGAGCCGCCGAGACAGGACCGATGGCTTGAGGCCCACCAAGCTTCATCACGGGATGCCCTGGGAGAAACGGCACGAGATGCCGTGCCACTCCAATCGGTCCCACGCCGGGCCCTCCGCCTCCATGCGGAATACAAAACGTCTTATGGAGGTTGAGATGGCAGACATCCGCCCCGATGTCGCCCAGACGGCAGAGGCCCACCATGGCATTCATATTGGCCCCGTCGACATAGACTTGCCCGCCATGGGTATGGACGATTTGGCAAATGCGCCGCACGTTCGCCTCAAACACCCCGTGGGTTGACGGATACGTGAGCATCAGAGCCGACAATCGGTCTCGATATTGAGCGGCCTTGGCCTCCAAGTCGGCGACATCCACGTTTCCATTCCGATCGCACGCGACGACGACCACCGTCATGCCGACCATGGCGGCGCTGGCTGGATTTGTCCCGTGGGCCGATACGGGGATCAAGCACACGTCTCGGTGTGTTTCCCCCTTCGACCGATGATAAGCCCGAATCACCATTAGACCTGAATATTCGCCCTGGGACCCCGCGTTCGGTTGGAGGGAGAAGGCCGCGAATCCGGCAATCTCGGCCAGCCACGATTCGAGCTGTCCGAACAAGGTCCGATAGCCAAGCGTTTGCTCGGCCGGCGCGAAGGGATGCAGACGAGCGAACTCGGGCCATGTCACCGGCAGCATTTCGGTCGTCGCATTCAGCTTCATGGTGCAGGAGCCCAAGGGAATCATGGAGTGGACGAGGGACAGATCCTTGGCCTGCAGTCTGTGGAGATAGCGGAGCATCTCATGCTCGGAATGATAGCGATGAAAGACTTCATGCGTCAGATAGGGACTCGTCCTCGCCAAGGGAGACGAGTAGCTGAGATCAACGGCGGCAGCGAGTTCGGAGAGACGGAACGGCAACTGATCATGCCCGACGAAGATTTCCAGGAGGCGGTGCACTTCCTCCTCGGAGCTGACTTCGTCGAGTGAAATTCCGATGGAGCCGTCTTCATAGCGCCGGAAATTGATTCTCTGCGCATCCGCGCGCGAGGCAACCTGCTCCGCTTGGGCCTTGGACATCGGCACCCGAACCGTATCGAAGAAGACTTTCGGCAAGACGTCAAATCCAAGCCGACGCAGTCCTTCCGCCAACAGCAACGTAAGGCCGCGTACACGCTCGGCGATCCGACGCAACCCATCCGGTCCGTGGTACACCGCATACATGGCGGCCATGACGGCCAACAGGACTTGAGCCGTGCAGATATTCCTGGTGGCCTTTTCCCGTCGAATGTGTTGCTCCCTCGTCTGAAGCGAGAGCCTGATGGCTGGTTTGCCGGTCACATCCTTCGAGACACCAACAAGGCGACCCGGTACCTGCCGTTTGTATTCCTCTCTGGTCGCGAGAAACGCAGCATGGGGTCCACCGAAGCCAATCGGAACACCGAAGCGTTGTGTCGAACCGACGGCAATATCGGCACCAAACTCCCCGGGCGAGCGGAGCAAGGTCAGGGCGAGAAGATCGGTGGCAACTGCTACGAGAACACCGGCCTCATGCGCCTGTGCGACCAATGTGCTGAAATCACTCACATAGCCGTCCGTGGCCGGGTACTGCAACAACAGGCCGCACAGCTGAGGACGCGAACAATCAACG
>JBKKBQ010000013.1:0-6706 GCA_046714015.1 Nitrospira sp. | reverse complement strand
TCCTCATAGATGTGAATCACCGTGAGCAGGATAGCCAATAGGATGGGGCCGAGGAACATACCGATAAACCCATAGGCCGCGAGCCCTCCGAGGATACTGAAAAAGAGAAAGAGCGTCGGCAGCTGCGTCCCATGTCCGATGAATAACGGTTTAAGAACATTGTCGACCAAGCCGGCAACCACGAGCACGCCCCACGCGACCATCGCGATTCCCTTCCAGATCGGTCCGGACACAAACAGGTACCCGGCAACCGGCACCCAGACCAAGGCGGTCCCGCCAATCGGCACGAGAGACAACAGCGCGGTGATCGCCGCCAGTACTAAGGCAAATGGTACACCGAGGACCACATAGGCGCCTCCTGCTAAGATGCCCTGCCCGAGCGCGGTCGCAAGAACCCCTTTGACCACCGTTGTCATTGTGCTGTCCAGCCGATCAAGCACCTTCTGCTTATGTCGCTCTTCCAAGGGCAGGAGGTGATAGAGCCGCCAAAATAAACCTCTGCCATCCTTATAAAAGAAGAATAGAGTGAAGAGCATAATGGAAAAATCGAACGTCACAGAAACGGCATCACGAGCAAGACGGGACATCTGAGCCAACACAAACGCGCCCACTGTTTTCGTCCCTTCCGCGATTGAGCCTTCGTAGCCGCTTCCCGCCACCACGAATGTCTGCAGCTGTTCCTGGATAAACCGCCCAGCCAGCGGAATCTTGCCGAGGTACTCCGTGAGCTGTTTCATCCCGCCGGCCTGGACCCATTCCACCACACTCCGGTAGGCGTTTGTGGTTTCCTGAACGAGCAGAAAGGTCAGAGAGACGATCGGGAAGACGACGAGGAACATGGCCGCAAATGTCAGCAGACCTGCCGCCAGTGTGTCTCGCCCCTTAAGAAAACGGATCAATTTCAAGTACGGGCCATTGCTCATGCGGGCGATGATGACGGCCCAGAGGACGGGAACAAGAAAGGGCGCAAAGATCACGGCAATCTGGTAGAAAAGCACAAGGAGGACGAGGAAGAACGCCAACACAAACAGTTGCTGCTGCATCATGAACTTTCTCTGCTCAATGCCGCTTCTGATACAAGAGGCTCAGGATGTACCCAGATCCGGCTCAGAGCCCCTACGTCGCCGAATCATCTCCGATACCGATCTCCTAACCAAGCTTGATCATGGCTATTTATGACGTATGTTCCGCGCTCCGGGGACGGCCTGAAGGGGTTTCCGATCGCTTTCATCTCGCCAACAACTCTGTTCAGCGATCATGCGCTGGCCGATACTGGCATCCTTCGGTATCCTGCCCATACAGGCCTTCAACGTGTCCTTAACCACACCTGCTGCAGTTCCCAACTCAATAGTTGTGTCGGATCCAGGCGCAGGGGTGACCGGTGGCTGGTCGGCCCCCTGGGCCGAGACCGTAACCAACGAGGCAGCGAACAGGAGGAGCACCGCACAGAACATCCTCTTGCTGATTAGAGCCGTTTTCATGGTGCATTCCTCCTTATGGTCTGCTAACGATGCCGCACATCCGTTGAGCCTGGCTACAGTATCCTCCGAAACCTATTCGTGGTCTGGTCAAAACAGGACAGCTTGCAAGCATTCAGGAGAGCCTACGGCGCCTGCCATGCCATTTGATCCAAGGACAGGCGATCCGCGCGGGACTTCTGGATGAACTAGTCGTGGAGGAGAATTAGAGCGTCTCCGGCACGTCGACAAGGGACTTTTCACCAGGCGACACACCTGGAATGCACTACCTCCCAATTGGAAACGACTGGGCCAACGCTATTTGGAAGAACGTTTCTCATCTCCCGGCTGGGTTGCCATCCGGGGACTCACAAGTTCGATTCGCACGGCTGGCCCCATGAGTTGCAAGGGCCCTTCGAATTTGACGAAACTCAGTGATCTTCCTTGATCTTCGCTCCACAGTTGGTGATGTATACGTGGCATGTCGCATACACATAGAATATGAATCGTCGGCACATTGGAGCGCGGGCATAGCGAACTCTGTTATGCTGGATGGCTACGGGAAACAGTTAGCAGGCTGTTGGAAAACTATTTTGACATCCCAAGAATACCAGCCTGCGAGAGATCGCAGATCCCATCAGAATCCCTCGCAGGGTGTTCAAAAAGGCCGTTCAGCAAGGCCGCAGCGAGTGAAGAGGCGAATCGTACTCTGGGCCGTACGTTGAGGCTCTGAACGATGCGAGAACGCCGCTGGCGGACTTTTTGAACACCCTGTTAGCAACGCACGATCGTCCGGGGGTTATCACCTTGCAATTTGTCGGAAGGAGAGAGCGATGATTATTTCTCAACATGGCCAACATCCCATGCGATCACACACATTTCTTGATCGTTTTGATCGTATGGCGAAATATACTGAATACCTCACGGGCCATCCCTTTGCATTCGCTGCCGCCCTGTGTTTTATCGTCATATGGGCATTAACCGGCCGGCTCTTCGACTTTGGTGAGGGCTGGAAGTTTATCCTTGTTGCCGTGACCTCCATTGTGACCTTTCTAATGGTGTTCTTGATTCAAAACACCCAGAGCCGCACTCGTGCAGCGCTTCAATTAAAAATCGATGAGTTAATTCGATCCACGAGTGGCGCTCATAATGTCATGCTGACACTGGAAGATATGTCGCTGGAAGAGATCGAGACGTTCCGCACACACTATGAAAAACTGGCCATGACGGCTCGTGAAAAACTCCGACGAGGTCAAGCCGATACCGGTATCCCTGCGATCACCATTGGATAGTGGTTTGTATTTCGGCTAGAAGTGGATTCGTTGCCAGGCCTTCATGATCATCACAGATTCCTAATTCTCTCCTCACATATCGTCCAGCACGATTACTCAGAAGTCAGCAACTTAGGCGACAGAAATAGCCATAAACCTCGCATGTATGTTGGACATGCTGTTGTTCAAATTGCTGACTTCTGAGTAAATCGCCATACTCCTGCAGAGTTCCGCGCAATGGACGCGTCATATTGCTTACCTCATTAATTTTCGAAACTGAGCAATTGGGCTCAGCTTCTATTTTGCCAAGGGTCCAACATAGTTTTGTGGTCTAGTGAGGCGTCCGATGGTCGGTTGACAGAACGGCGTCCACGGCTATCGAACAGAGCAGAGGAGGACTTCTGGCATGTGCAGGATGCGGTTGGTTCCTGGTGAGCGACGCCTGGAGAAGGTTCGTCGGCTATCTCCGTAAGATGGATCTCCAGAATGTGAGATGTGTGAACTGTGGGTGGATCGACGATTCTATGATTCTTGGGAATCGTCTTATTGAAAGGAGCTCGATATGTTGTACTACGCACTGATGTTCTTGGTGGTTGGACTCATTGCCGGAGCCTTGAATCTGGCGGGGGTAGCCGCGGTGGCGGTTCAGATTTCTTGGATCCTGTTCTTGATCGGGATCGTGTTGCTGGCGATCCATCTTTTTACAAATCGCTCCGTCCGGATACCCTGACTGGCAGGGCTCTCTTGGACTGTGGCCGAGCACTATCGACACCACTGAGGGAACAAGTGGTCAAATCAAGTTCCTCAGTAGGTGAATGATCCATCGAGAACAATTGTGGGGCTTCCAATGAAACTGGTGAACAGGACAATTCATGATGGCGTCGGGGAGTCTCCCCTGAAGGCTCTCCGCGCGAGGGAATTATTGAAGGAACTCGGCCAGGGCTGGACACTCAACGCGCGAGGGCATTTGGAGCAGCGCTACACCTTCCAGGATTTCGCGCAGGCTCTAGCATTCGCGAACAAGGTCGGCGCTGTCGCAGAGGCCGAGGGCCATCATCCCGATCTCTATCTGGCCTGGGGGAAGTGCAAGGTCGAAATCTGGTCGCACAAGATTAAGGGTCTGACTGAGAGCGACTTTATCTTGGCTGCCAAAGCCGAACAGCAGTTTACACCGTTTCGCGCGCCGGCATAGCCGACAGGAGTCCGGGCTCGCGGGTGAAGAAGATTTGCGCCTTGGAGGTCCTCAGGCTCTGTGGGGCCTGGGAGATCCACCCGCGAACCCGCTATTCAGTGAGGTGGTGCAGGGTGAAGACCCTCTCCGCTTGGCTTCCATGCCGGCCAATTCTCCCCGTACCAGCCTGAGATACGTCCTCTCCCGCCGAAGCATCTGAATCTGTGCATGAATATCAGCCAACACACAATCCATTTCCCGCACTCTGATCGGCAGACCGGCCGGCCTCTGGTGAACAGGCTGCCGACTGATCTCACCATTCATGGCACTCGCCGATATCTGGGACAAACCTGGCACGTCGTCTTTGCAGTGTTCCATCGTTGATCCCTCCTCAACACTGCATTTATTTTCAGTTTCTTCGCAGTGCATTGCAGAGCGTTCACCATATATGTGTCCTCCTTCTGCACCCAATGTCGCGCGCATAAATCACCAGGCACGGCCGTTACTTGGCCTCTCGCTTTAACGCTCAGCCCGTTAAGAGACCAACCAAATTCTCCGCATGCGCTTCTTCTTGCGCCAGAATCTGCTCCAAGACCTGCCTCGACATCACGCCAACCACTTCGGCCCGGTCTAATGACTCCATCTTCCTGACTTGCTAGGCCACTGCGCGCGCTTCTCTATCAACGATCATGTGCGTACCAATCGAGTGCGCCCGTTTCGTTTGAATAATGCTTTGAGCATGAGCAACCTCTTCAGCCGTGCCGTGGGCCAACAGGATAAACTTACTTGATTTGAGCACCGTTTCGTAATTGCGGACGCTGTCTTTGGGAATCCCTAAATTAGCGAGCGCCGCTCCGATCGCCGTCATTCCCCCGGTCACCACTGTCTCTTCAAGCGCACCGAGGATCCATCCGAGGAGTGGCCCCGCAATCAACACCGGGCCGATCCCCGAGATGGCCGTGCCCCAATACTTCATGTGATCGCCAGTGTTGTAATAGCCCACCACGTGTTTGTCTGTGTGGTAGTCCTTCCCGACGATCGAGAGCTTCTTGATATTGAAAGTCGCTTGTTTGAGCTCTTTGATGGCGGCCTCGGCCTCGGTGTGTGTGTTACAAATGGCAAGGACTGCATTGCATTCGCCCATAGCTGCCTCTCCTTTTTTTGTCATGGCTCTTGTGTCATAGGCCCACCCGGCATATCCCTATCGAATGGGGGACCCGGCCACTTGCTGGGTCATAAGAATTCTCAACCTTTACGTGGCTCAGCATAATCATGCGGCCCGCTATAGTCTGTTCACAATTGCTCAGTGGGAATGCTTACAAGATGGTGGCATGGTGGGTCACAGCCCGGCTCAGCTCAACCTACTTAGAGAAGCGGAAACAGATTTGGAGACCCTAGTCGTGGAGAACGACATTGAGGAGAGAACTATGCACATGCAGTCCGCCATTCCGGCGCGACCCGCCTTTGTAATCAATGAACCCCAGCTTGCGGAACTTATTCATAAAGAAACTGACGCGAGAGCGGGTGGTGCCGATCATGTCGGCCAACGTTTCCTGACTGATCTTGGCAATGACCGTCTCCGGGTTGCTCTCCTTCCCAAAGTGGGCCAACAACAGCAGCGCCCGCGCCAGGCGCTTCTCGCTGGAATTAAACAGTTGATCCACCAAATCCTCTTGGACTCGGATCGAGTGCAGCAGTAAATAGGCCCCAAACCCCTCGGCGAACTGGGGCTGCTCCTGCAGCATGCGGAGCATGACGTCTTTCTCGATGCGGAAAATGCGGGAGTCTTCCAGAGTGGTTGCGGTTGCCGTATGGACCGCCTGTCCCACGAGGCAGGATTCTCCCAAAAAAGCACCCCGCTCGAGAATCGCAATCACGGCTTCCTTGCCCTGTTCTGAAATCACGGTCATTTTCACCTTGCCCGACTGGATATAAAACACCGCATCGGTCGTATCCCCTTGCGAAAAGAGAATCTGTTTCTTAGGGGACCTGAGAATCGTTTTGCCCTTGTCGGCCTTACTGAGGAATAGGTCGAGATTAAACGGTGCTTGTATGCGTGCCATCTATCATCATCCTCTACAGGTACTAAGCGCCCTTCATTATTTTACCAAACGCCTTAGTCGAATCAAGAGGCGTTAGCTCACACGCAGATGGCTACGTGTGTCCTCTCCCGTCTCCTATCTCTCCTCACTCGACAAGAACATCACGTTATCGACCGCGGTTCAGGGAATAGGATCCGCCCGACGACGAGACGGGGGCATGCAGGCTATCCACATTCTGTTGCATTTCTCTCAATGCCAGGCCGATCTGTTTGACCGAACAATGGCGCAGAGCATGGATACTCTCCCCCATCCACAACCGAAGGCCTTTTTTCGACGGTGAATTCAGCGTCAATACATATGTCCGTGGTGTGGTCTTCATACTGTCCTCCGTGGTAATTGTGCCCGCCGCTTTCACGCTCGAGCCGAGCCTGAGGCGGCGTAGCTTGTTTACTTTCCTGTCATGCCGTCCGAAATACCGCAAGCAGATCGCTCAATGCCATCGTCTTGTGTTTCAAGACAGCCCTCTCCGCCTTTAGCTCATCCAACGCAACCGACTTCGCGGCTCCGTCCGCCAGGCAGGCCATGATAAGCGAGCGCACGTGGTTACACTCCTGCTCAACCTTTGCCTTGACCACCTGGTTGACAGCTAGCATGTCCAGCACAGCGGCCTCGGTCGAGGAAAGATGCGATTGTAATTCGGCCTCTGGATAGCTGATCCGCGCGGCCTCGCTCAGACAGCGATCTATGCTTTGCGCCAGGAAGAGG
>JBKKBQ010000012.1:0-3419 GCA_046714015.1 Nitrospira sp. | reverse complement strand
ACACTGGCCCGGTATCGTGCGCCCCGACCTCACAAGATCTATCGGATAGTGGAAGAACCGCAGCGCATTCTCAGCCACCTCCCCTCATTTCGTCAAGGTCATTTCCCAAGCAAGAACGATTCACGCAACAACCTTCTCCTCATAGACTCCTGAACTGGCATTGCTATACTCCGAGACAGTGGTGAAAGAATCATGAAGAAGCTACTGCTTGAAATCGCAGGGTTTGTATTGTTGGTCATCGCCGGAAGTCTCTGGTGGGTGAACAACTCGCTGGATGCTCAGATTGCCTCGGCGATCCGACGGTACGGCCCTGAAATCTCCGGCATACCCGTCAGCCTTTCCGGCGTCAGTATCAGCTTGGTCGACGACAGAGCATCATTGCATGGCCTCGTGGTCGGCAATCCTGACGGCTACGTTAAATATGGTACGGCCGTGGCGTCACTTGGCGTGAAGGCCGCGGGCAAGACCATCCAGAAAGGGGTGGAAGCCGCGACCCAGACGATCAAGGGTCTCTTGAAATAGCTGAACGTAGCTGGATTGTGGTCTCATGTCGGCCCGTTCTTGCTCACCATCCTCCTCCCCTACCCCCTCTTTTTGCAGTCTGGAAAAACACCGTCAGTTTTCGGTACACTCTCCCGAAGTCCTAACCGCTTTGAGAATTGAAGGACTGTCGCATCACGGCTTCACGATCTTGCAGCGAGGATTCCAGATGGGATTTTTAAGCAGACTGCTCGACATGCCGTCGTTCAATGGCGCCACCAACGCGCTGTTGGTCGAGTTATCACTCCCCGAACTCACTGAATCTCAACGCGCCCAGTTGAAAGGCCGGGTTCTTGAAGTGTTCCGAACGCACCGCGCTTCAAATGGGTCGACGGAGATCGCCTTAGTCGAGCTGAACCAAACGCCGCGCTTCTTCCAGCTCAACATGTTGGCGCTCGCCATGAAGGACCTGGGCTATGCCCCTCCGTTCAAGAAAGAAAAACTCCAGAAGATCAAGAACCCCTTCGATCCAAGGCACGCGGATGAACATGCCATGCGAGCGGTTGCGCGACGCCTCAAATGGCACTATGGCGTCGAGGTCTGGATCGCAGAAGAGTCGATCAGTTTTGATTCGTGGTAGTCGTTTGATCGCTTGACAGACCCGCAATGCGCGGTTATTCTGCCGCGGTTCACTCATTCAGGTTAGGAGGCACAAGAGACAATATGCGTATTCCTGCTTTGCGAACCCTGTTCCTTGCGGCGCTGCTCTCTCCGCTTGTTCCGCTCGTCGCGACATCCGTCCAAGCCGCGGAATTCAAGATGGGGGTGGTAGACCCACAGTCCGTCTTAGAAAAATCCAAGGCGGGAAAGCGAGCGCTCGAAGGGCTGAAGGAATATGTCGGGACCAGACAGAAGCTTCTCGCCAAAGATGAGGAAGACCTTCGCAATAGCGAGAAGCAATTGAAGGAACAGGCCCCCAAGCTGACCGACGCGGAAAAGAAGGACAAAGAGGGGCAATTCCGGACGAGAGTCCAGGATTTCCAGAAGCGTGCGCAAGAGTTCAACATGGAACTCCAGAAAAAGCAGAAGGAGTTGGTCGACGAGTACATGAAGAAAATCTCCGTCGCGACGCAAGCGGTCGCTGAAAAAGGTGGGGTGTCGATCGTCGTCGACAAAGGAAGCGAGCAAACCGTCAAGATCGTGATCTACAACAAGGATACGATTGATCTCACCGAGCAGGTGATTAAGGAGTTCGATCGGGCGAACAAGTAGGATCTTAGAGGATGAGTGAAAAAGCGCCGAGATGCGCCTTCCACCGGGCAAGGGCGCAGCTGATCAACAAGCCTCCCTGTAGCCCCATCCGTGCGCTTCACGTTTCACGAGATACGCTTCACACACTTCTGAGCGATGCGACCTGCCTGCGCGAAGCGCTTCGGCGAAGGCAGGGAACGACGCTGGAGGACTTTTGCAGCATCCTCACTCCAGCGGGTACCCGGCCTCCCGCCACGCGCGTATCCCTCCATCCCTGGAGATCACATTCCCATACCCCATCTGCTGCAAGGCATCGGCCGCCAGTGCCGATCGATACCCTCCGCCGCAATAGAGCACGACTGAGTCCTGCTTGTTAGGAACCACCGACTCGATATCTCGCTCGATGATTCCCTTCCCAAGATGGCGAGCGCCTCGCGCATGGTCCTTGGCAAATTCATGATCTTCCCGGATATCGATAAAATGGAAGCGCTCGCCCCGGTCGAGACGAGCCTTCACCTCGGCCACGCTACACTCTTTCACTCGCTGCTTCGCTTCCTCGACGAGTCTCAAGAAACCTGGATTATGTTTCATGTATCCTCCTCTCTCTTCAAAAGAGGGATCCCTGTTCGACGCCCGGACGCCGAAACGTCTGAGGAATCGCGCTCAGGTCATCTTCAGAAAATCCGGCTCTCCGTTTAGCCAGGGCGAATAACTGCTCGATCAACTCCCAATAAGGTCCCTGTCCCATCTGCCGCGTGAAAAATCGGCTTTCTGTTAGTGACCCGCCCCTGACCTCACGGAGTCGATTGGTGATTTTTCCGATCCGTTCGGGAAAGGCCTCCCCCATCCGATCCAGAAACACCGGCTCCAGGCTGCCGGACAGTCTCAGCAAACTGTACGTCGCAGTTCGGGCTCCGGCACCATACGCTCGATCCAGCAATTCAGGAATATCATCTTCATTCAGGCCTGGAATGACCGGCGCGATCGAGATTCCTGTCGAAATACCGGCATCGGAAAGCGCCTTCATGGCCGAGAACCGTTTAGTAATCGACGGCGCATGAGGCTCCACCTTGCGGGCCACCTCATCCGAGGAGAAGGGAATGCTGAAGTACACCAGGACCGAGGCCTCTCGGTGCAACCTAACGAGGACGTCGAGGTCGCGAAGAATCAATGCCCCCTTCGTGATGATTCCAACCGGGTTTCGATACTCAGTACAGACTTCCAAACAGGCACGGGTCAATCCGTACTCTGCCTCGAGCGGCTGGTAACAGTCCGTGTTTCCTGAAAAGACGATCAGTTCTCCCTGCCATGACCGCTTCTCAAAGGCACGCCGAAGCAATAACGGCGCATTCTCCTTCACCACGATCTTGCTCTCGAAATCGGTTCCCGCACCGAATCCCCAATACTCATGGGAAGGACGCGCATAACAATAAGCGCAGGCGTGAAAGCAGCCGCGATAGGGATTCACGCTCCACCGAAACGGCAAATCGGGGCTCTCATTACGGCTCAAGATCTCTCGACTATCGTCCGCATAGAGCGTCAGCTTGGCAGTGCCGGCTGGTTCAAGCAGATCTCGATGCTGCGACTCAAATGGGTTGGGAGGATTAGAAATTTGGCGCATGGGAACTATCCTGTCCTCATGCCCGAGTGATGTCAATGTTCTGCACCAGGCACATGGTTATGATGTG
>JBKKBQ010000011.1:0-11909 GCA_046714015.1 Nitrospira sp. | reverse complement strand
CATTGCAGGATGGGTACTCCACGGCCGGGAGCTCCGGTACCGGTCTAGGAGCAATTAGGCGTATGTCCTCTGAGTTCGACATACACTCGATGCCGGGACGAGGTACGACACTGGTAGCGCGCCTCTGGGACAACGAACCAAACCTCCATGAACCTCTCCCCCCCGTGGCCGGCGTAATAAGTAGACCCGTGCGAGGAGAGACCGTGTCTGGTGATGGCTGGCTCTATACTTCCTCCGATCGGCGAACGGTCTGCGCTGTTGCGGACGGGTTAGGTCATGGGCCTCTGGCAGCCCAGGCTGCTTCATGCGCGATCGAGAGTCTTCGCACTTGTGGCACTACTCCTCTCGTGGAACAACTCACTCGAATTCATGGGGCACTCCGGAGTACCAGAGGGGCTGCCTTGGGAGTCCTGGAGATCTACAGGGATCAACATATCGGAAAATTTGCGGGTATCGGCAACATCATGGCCGTCATGATTGAAAACGGGACAACTCACCACATGATTTCCCTGAATGGAACCCTCGGCTATCAAATCAGCCGGGTGGCGGAGTTTCAATATCCATGGTCCGAGTCGGCAATCGTGATCATGTGTTCGGATGGAATCAGTTCACATTGGGACCTTAAGTCCTACGAGGGACTAACGAGCCGCGACCCAGCGCTTATCGCCGCCGTCCTCTATCGTGATTTCACTCGTGGGCGAGATGATGCCACTGTGCTAGTACATAAACACCAGGCCAATCGCACGAACCAGGGGATTGGGCTGAACAGGGGCAGTACGCTGCAACTATAATCGAGAGGTGCCTCCTCTAATGAGCCAGGCAATTGTTACTGTCGCGTTGAAGCATGAGGACGATGTCGTGACGGCGCGACAACGAGCGAGGCATATTGCACAGCTGCTGGGATTCGAGGTTCAAGACCAGACACGTATCGCGACCGCTGTATCCGAAATTGCTCGCAACGCCTTCCGATACGCACAGCACGGTGTTGTGGAGTTTCTCGTGGAAGGACACACAGCTCCTCAGGTGATGCTAATTCGCGTCACCGATAAGGGACCAGGAATCCCGGATTTGAACCGGATTCTCGAAGGCTACTATCAGTCCAAGACGGGAATGGGGCTGGGAATCCTCGGCGCGAAACGACTGATGGATCAACTTGATATCAAGAGTGAGGCACGGCAGGGGACCAGGATTCTCATGAAGAAGGTGTTGCCGAGTCGTGCTCCTCTGGTGGGGCCGAAGGAGCTGGCTACCTTGGTGGATCAATTGATCAAAACTCCAGCTAAAAACGCGCAGGAGGAATTGCGTCAGCAAAACCAGGAGTTGCTAAGGCTTTTGGATGAGTTGCGGGTCCGACAAAATGAACTCCTCCACGCCAATCAGGAATTGGAAGATACGAATCGGGGCGTCGTCGCCCTGTATGCCGAATTAGATGAAAAAGCCGACCATCTTCGCGGTGCAGACCAGATGAAGACCCGGTTTTTGTCCAATATGAGTCATGAATTTAGAACCCCCGTCAGTTCAATCCTGGCACTTTCATCTTTATTGTTAGAACGGTCCGATGGCGACTTGACCGCTGAACAGGAGAAGCAGGTTCGCTTTGTTCGAAAAGCCGCTGAGAGCCTTCTGGAACTTGTCAACGACTTATTGGATATTGCCAAGATTGAAGCCGGGAAGGTGGAACTACGGCCGGTAGAGTTTGAGATGAAGACAATGTTTAGCGCGCTCCGGGGGATGCTTAAGCCCTTGTTGGCAACATCTTCCGTCAGTCTGATCTTCGATGAAGCCGATCACCTGCCAACCCTATTTACCGATGAGGGAAAAGTATCGCAAATCTTAAGAAATTTCATTGGCAATGCCTTGAAATTCACAGAACAGGGTCAGATCCGGATCACCGCGTCTGTCGACGTGGACCATCAGGCTATCACTGTAGCCGTAGCCGACACCGGTATCGGAATCAGCGCAGAAGACCAAACGCGAATTTTTGAAGAATTCTCCCAGGTCGACGGCCCACTGCAACGACGTGTAATGGGTACCGGTTTAGGGCTTCCCCTATGCAGGAAGTTGGCAGTGCTTCTTGGGGGTGCCGTCACAGTTGAAAGCCAGATAGGTCACGGGTCCACATTCCGGCTCACAATCCCTCTTCAGTTGAAACCCGTTGGCGACGATCCTTTACCACTTAGTCCAAAAGATCTCGAGCTGGATACCTCAAGACTTCCGATCCTCATCGTTGAGGATCATCCCGAGACTCGATTGGTCTATGAAAAGTACCTTCAAGACACCAAATACCAAACGATTTCCACGGGGGGCCTTCGAGATGCCCGGCGTTTGTTGCGGCAAATTCATCCGGCTGCGATCATTTTGGACATTATGCTGAAGGGCGAAGATAGCTGGCAATGGCTCGCCCAGATGAAAGGCGACAAGGCGACTTGCGATATCCCCATCGTGCTTATTACCACCGTGGAAGATCAGAGCAAAGGACTACTGTTGGGCGCTGATGCCTATCAGCTCAAACCAGTAGAACGGAACACGCTCATTGCGACACTGAATCGCCTAATTGATCCTCCAGCGCCAGTGGGCCAATCATCGGATAGACGGCAACAGCCCCTCATCCTGATCATTGACGATGAGACATCCTTTCGGTACATCCTCAAAAAATGCCTGGCGAACATCCCCTGTACCATCATGGAGGCCGAGGACGGCTTAGCAGGCATTCAGATCGCCCAGGAAAAGCAGCCGGACCTGATCTTCTTGGACCTCACTATGCCAGGCTGCTCAGGATGGCAATTCATACAAGATCTTGCCGAATCAGAGAAGCTCGCTGGAATCCCTGTTATCGTCGTCACGTCTCACACCCTTTCTATAGAAGCACGATCTTTACTCGAGCGAAGCTCGCAGGCGATCATATCGAAAAGCGCGTTGTCCGAATCCACTATCCACCAGGTAATGCTGAAGATATTTCCTAACTTAACCAAGGGCCTCCCAGAAACAATCGAATCGCCTTGAGGCAGTCATGATCACCACGCTTTCGCACGTTATTCTGAATGTCGACGACGACGAGGGCGCACGTTATGCCAAGACAAAGATTTTTGAACGGGCCGGTTATCACGTGCTGGAGGCTGGGACTGGAAGCGATGCACTGAAGATAGTCCATCAGAAACGACCACATCTGGTCCTTCTAGACGTGGGGCTTCCGGATATCAATGGCATGGAGGTTTGCAGACAAATCAAGGACGATGTCACCACTTCGCATATTATGGTTCTGCAAGTGTCCGCATCTTGTGTCACACCTCATGACCGAGCACGAGGCCTGACTGGGGGGGCAGATGTCTATTTAGCCGAACCGATAGAATCAGCCGAACTGATCGGTGCGGCGAAGGCACTGTTGCGTCTGTACGATCGGGAGGAAGAAACGCGAGTTTTGTTAAAGGAGCGTACGGAACGTGAACGATTTATCAAAAATCTGATCGATGCGGCGCCTTCCCTCGTTTGCCTCTATGATCTACGTGAGCACCGGAACATTTACCTGAATGCCACAGCTGATGCTACTCTTAGCCACATATTAGAGGGAGTCCAGCTGCACGGTCAAGACGCCCTTATGCAACTGGTGCATTCAGAAGACCTGTCTCGCATGTTGAATTGCGTTGAGCGCCTGCCATTCATGCAAGACGGAGAGGTCCTTGAGTTCGAATGTCGCCTGCAGAATCCCTCAAGGGACTGGCGTTGGGTCAATTTGCGCCTCGTGATATTTGCTCGAGATACAGAAGGAAGGCCGACACAAATTCTCGGAACTGCGCAGGATATTACCGAGCGAAAGCTGAACGAACAGGCTCGCATTGATGGAGAAGAGAAATTACGTCGTGTCCAGCAACGGTGGACAGCCGAACTCGAACACAAGGTATCAGAACGCACCCTCGAACTGATCCATTCTCGTGAGAGACTAAGAGCTCTAGCCTCCGAACTGACATTGGCGGAGCAGCGGGAGCGCCAACGCCTGGCGACAGATCTGCATGATTACCTCGCCCAGTTGTTGGTGTTCGGACGGCTCAAGCTAGGCCAAGCCAAACGAGACTCGAAGAATCCATGGACCGGTAGCGTACAAGAGGAGTTGGATGATGTGCTAGGCAAGGCCCTCACGTATATCAGATCACTAGTAGCCGAATTAAGCCCACCCGTCCTCCGGGAATTTGGACTGCCCATGGCGCTTGAATGGTTGGCACAGCAACTCACGCGACAGGAATTGACTGTGACTGTGAATTGCGATTTGGAGCCCTCCGTCGTCGGTGAGGATCAAGCGGTGCTCCTCTTTCAATCTGCACGGGAGTTGTTGATCAATGTCTTAAAGCACGCTGGCACGTCCCGCGCTTCGGTTTCAGCATGCATAAAGGACGATATGCTGCATCTTTCCGTTGCAGATGACGGCGCAGGATTCGACCATACTAATGCTACGGTCAATAATAAGGCAGCAACGTTCGGCCTATTTAGCATCCGTGAGCGGATGGAGGATTTGGGCGGTCAGATGAGTATCGTATCTTCGCCGGGGCAAGGTACTAAGGTGACATTGATTGTCCCACTTGGAAAACCTTCGCCAGGCGCGGACAACCCACATACCGTACAAAGTGAGTGGCCCGGAGCTTCTACCCCACGCTCAGAGTCTGATTCGATAAAAAGCGAAGACGCGCTTCGAACTATCTTGCCCCCGCGACGCCCTCGAACTTCCATTACGCGCCTGCTAGTGGTCGATGACCATACCCTCCTACGCCAGGGACTCCGGTCTGCATTAGAAGAGTATGCTGATATAGAAGTGGTGGGTGAAGCGACGGACGGGGACCAAGTCGTGTCGCTCGCAAAATCCCTCCAGCCAGACATTGTTATCATGGACATCAATATGCCTGTAGTTGATGGTATAGAAGCGACCCGCCGACTCAATCGAGAACTGCCCCATATCAGTGTGATCGGACTCTCTGTTGACAACAATAAGCAGATGGAAGAAATGATGCGCAAAGCGGGAGCTGCTTCATTTTTGACCAAAGATACCGCTATCGAGAAAATTCACGAAACCATTTTAGAGGTTTTACAATCACCTATTGAATGACTGGCTGGTTATTTCGGTCTTTAAAAAGCTTGCTCGTAATTCTCTCAGATCCGACTAGCTACGTGTGAAGCGCGATGTACCCGCCGATCCTTCTCTCCACTTTTCTGGGCTACATGCGGTCTCCTTTTGAGGGGCGTTTCCTGTTTGATGTCCACGGGGTTTCTCCAAAGTGCTAGGGATGACATGCTATGGCTACGGAGTCCTCAAGAGCCCCCTCCCAGCTGCCGAACATGACCGGGGGGGGGCTTCCTGTGACGGTTGGAGTCACGGCTGGAGTCCGAAAAAGGTCACGGTGAGGGGATACCACAGGAGACTATAAGAAACAACGGCAGGCCACAAACCTCTTGCTAGGCTTGCACCTGCCGTTGTATGGTGTGTCTTGCTATGGCTTGGTATTTTTACATAAATCAGCTTCCCAAGCTAGTTGTCGTGGATTCAAATCCCATCGCCCGCTCCATATCACGCTTGTCCCGGCCGCGAGCCTAGTCCCCCCCTCTTCTCCGTCCATCCCCACGGTTTTGGTCACAGTTCCGCTGGAAATCTGGCCATAGCGTCAAATTTTCAACCAATTTATCGGGGCTACTCTCCTGACCTTCCCAATCAAATCTTGGCCAGAGCAACGGCTTGTATGATTCTTGGTGAGCCAGTTGCTGTTCCCTTGTGCCTCGCATAAGATCCTCTGCTATTGCACAATTGTCGTCACGTTGACTTCACGAAAGGGTTGGTCATGATGCACAAACAGATTATTGCGCTTTGCGCTGCAGCCTTTCTTGGTGGAACGGTCGGCGGTATGCTCAGTACTCAGCTACTTTCACCAAGGTCGGTTGAAGCGCAGGAGCCGAATGGGGTGAATGCCGAGGAGTTTTTGCTGCTGGACACAAAGGGAAAAGCTCGAGCCGGTCTCGGATTGGATGCGAATGGCGAGGTCGGGCTCGTCCTTCGGAGCAAAGACGGCAGCCGTACCCTCACCCTCTCTCCTGACGACCCGTCGGTGATCAAGTTGGTCGAGCGAGAAGGTCGGATTCTCTGGGAAGCGCCGTAACTTGCGCAGGAAGAGGGAAACGCCGTCAGACCGCTTTTTGGACCAACCCGGAACGCAAACAGCGGGTGCACACGCGGATACGTTTATGACTCTTGCCGACTAGCGCACGAACCGTTTGAATGTTCGGGTTGAATACACGCCGAGTCTTATTGTTGGCGTGACTGACATTGTTGCCCGATACCGGCTTCTTTAGGCAAATCTCGCATTGTAATGCCACGAGTGTACTCCCTTCCCACTGAGTGAAATCGAAGTTAGCGTGCGGATAGTACCATAGGCTGCTGAAGGCCCACAAGCGCCAGACTCATTTGTGAGTGTGTCGGCAATCGAAGGTTGAACATTCGGGAGCTTGACAAGTTTTGCTGCACTCTCCTATTGTGCTGCCCATTATAACTCCGCAGTAAGGGAAGAGGGTGATACGCCCTCGCGGTCCCGCCGCTGTAAATGGGGACGAAACCCGTAGAGACCACTGGCGTGGCGTGGCTGTGAAGCGTTGTTCGTGAAGCGTCTACATTTTCACGCGAAATACGATTCACGAAATACGGTTCACGAGCACGCTGGGAAGGTCGGGGAGTAGGGTGAACCATGAGCCAGAAGACCTGCTCGGAGCATTGACCGTCGTTCCCTCGAGGCTGGGGAACGGGTGAGGATGAAGAAGCGGGTGCAATCCTCAGGGTCTATCCAGGCCTTGAGGATTTTTTGTTTTGAGCCAATGGAACAGATATGGGGTGGCGCCAGCATGGTTGATCGTTGTGCTGTCGGTGTTACTTGCGCAGACTGCGGAATGTGGACGAGGGGAGTACGGTGAGATGAAGCGACGGCAACAGGGAATCCTCACCGGCATGCCCTTTATGGCGCATGTCTCATCACGATCGTTTGTGGATGATGCTGGCCGGAATATCTACTTGGCGAAGCCGCCCGCCCGTATTATCTCCCTGGCGCCCAGTGTCACGGAGATGGTATTTGCGATCGGTGCCGGAGACCAGCTCGTCGGCGTGACGGATTTTTGTGATTTCCCGCCGGAGGCCGTCACTAGATCCAAAATCGGCTATGCTAATCCAAATCTCGAATCAGTGCTGGCTCTGAAGCCGGATCTTGTGTTGGCTCCGAAGGAGTTTCTCCGACCGGATGTGGTGACGGCGTTGGATCAACTCAAGGTGCCGGTATTTGTCATGGCTGCGACGACGGTCGAGGATATTCTTGCGCACTTCGGTACGCTCGGGCGGATGTTAGATCGTCCGGCTGCGGCCAACGATGTCACGATGGATCTCAGAAGGCAACTGGCCGAAATCAAGTCGCGCATGGAGAGGGTGCCGCCGGTCCGTGTACTCTATGTGCTCAACAGTCAGCCGCTGATCACGGTGGGGCCAGGTAGTTTTATCGATCAATTAATCACACTCGCCGGCGGAATCAATGTTGCCGCCAAGAGTGCCACACCCTATCCGCGCCTGAGCATGGAAACAGTATTAATGGAGGACCCGGAGGCATTGGTCTTTCCGGTGGGGCAGGCTGAAGGAATCTCCGAGGGTGAACAACAGACATGGCGGCAATGGACCGGAATGACGGCGGTCAAACGGGGGCGTCTACACCAGATTCCTGCCAGTTTGTTGAATCGGCCGGGGCCACGCATCATACAGGCGCTCAGGATGTTGGCGGATCTCCTACATCCTGAATTGGCTCCGACACAGTCTCTGAATCGATAGCAAGGCTCGCATGGCTTCGCCGACTTCCCAACTCACACCTGTCGCTTCATCCTCGGTCGTTCCTCCTATCCTGAAGGGAACTGGTGTGGCGCAACTGCAGCAGTGGAAACGGAGCGGAGTGATCCTGACGTTCCAACGGTGGATCGTTATCATCGGCAGCCTGGTCTTCGCCAGCCTGGCCGTCTGTGTGCTGTGTCTCCAATTCGGCGCAACAAAGATCGACATGGGAGCTGTGATATCGGCGCTGAGCCGGTGGCCGGATACCGGCGCGCTCAATAGCGCAGGAAGCGATACCTCCTCAGTGATTATGGTTCATATTCGGTTGCCGCGCGTCTTGACGGGGTTCTTGGTCGGAGGCAGCCTTGCGTCGGTCGGTGTGGCGCTGCAAGCCCTATTAAGAAATCCATTGGCGGACCCCTATGTTCTGGGTGTTTCGAGTGGAGCGGCATTGGGGGTGTCGTTGGCCATGCTGTTCGGCGTTGGATCACTAGTGACTCTTTTCCCAGGACTGCCACTCTTCGGATTTGCCGGTGGATTACTTTCCTTGGTGGTGATGTATCGATTGGCTCGTTCGCAGGGGAGGTTGCCGATCCAGAGTTTATTGCTGGCCGGTGTGATTCTCAACGCCATGCTGACCGCCGTGATTATGTTCATTACGTCCATCATGGATCCCAATCGATCAGCCGGACTCATAGCGTGGTTGATGGGTTCCCTGACGGTGTCGAACTACGAGGTACTGTCGATATTCGTCCTCTACGTGGCAGGAGGGGGCTTTCTGCTTCTGCAAAAGGCTCAGACGATGAACATCCTGACCTTTGGCGAGGAAACGGCGCGTTCATTGGGCGTTGAGACCGAACGAGTGAAGAAACACCTGTTTGTCCTCGCCGCCTTGCTCACAGGAGCCGTCGTGTCGGTGAGTGGGATGATCGGGTTTGTCGGCATGGTCGTTCCGCATATGGTCCGCATGCTGGTCGGGTCTGATCATCGCGTGCTGCTGCCGGCCTCGATGCTCGCGGGCGGGATGTTTCTGGTGATATCCGATACCATTGCTCGAACCATTTTGGCGCCAGCCGAAATCCCTGTGGGGATCGTGACCGCCCTGGCCGGTGGTCCGCTGTTTCTCTACCTCCTCCTGTGGCGGAAGGATCAATGGGCGTGATCGACACGAATGGACAGCGAGTGGGATCAGAAGCGATGACCGGACCTGTTGCGCCGGATGTTCCCCGGATGGCCTATAAGATTCAGTCAGTTCGATTCCATTATCACTCAGATGCATCAACTCAGGCTGAGTGGGTTCTCAATGACGTGGGGTTTCAGGTCAAGGCCGGAGAGGTCTTGGGCATCGTTGGGCCAAACGGGTCTGGGAAGACCTCGCTGCTCAAAGTTTTGGCAAAAATTCTCAGTCCACAACAGGGCACTCTCCGCCTCTTTAGAAATGACCTGGCGACCATGCCCCAACAAGAAGTCGCGCGCTTGGTTGCCTACGTTCCTCAGGAGACGCAACAACTGTTCCCGTTTACTGTTGCTGAGACCGTGGTGATGGGACGATTCGCTCAGCGGACTCCTACCGTGTGGTCCGGAGGGTTTGGATGGGAGGATGAGACCGATATTGCCATCGCCGCGCAAGCCATGGCTATGGTGGATGTCACTCACCTTGCGGAGCGCCTGATGACGAGTCTTTCCGGCGGCGAGCGTCAACGGACCGTCATCGCTCGTGCGTTGGCTCAATCTCCGACAGTCTTGTTGCTCGACGAGCCGACAGCCTTTCTCGATTTACAGCATCAAATCGATATCTGCCTAGTCATACGACGGCTCAAGGAAGAAAGCGGGTTCACCATTGTCCTTGTGTCTCATGATCTGAACATGGTCAGCCAGTATTGCGACAGGATCATGCTATTGCATTGCGGAAGGATCGTGCGTCTCGGTCGCCCAGCCGAGGTGATCGAGCCGGAGGTGTTGGAATCCGTGTATCGATGCCGCGTGTTAGTCGATCGGCATCCGAGTTCCGGATTGCCGCGGGTCACGCTTCCCGGCCGCCACGTATCTGGTGGTCATTGACATGAAAGTAGGCAAAGTCGCGTTGCTTCATCTTGAGACGGTCCCCGGCGCCATAGACCGGAACCGGCAGCTAATCGTCGCGGCCATCAAGCATGCCGCTGCAACCGGGGCAGAGTGGATCGTGACCCCGGAGCTTGCGGTCTGCGGGCTTCAGTTTGCCCAGACAGTAGGTACGGATTGGATACAGACGCAGCCGGATCCGTGGATGCAGCAGGTCTGCAAGCTGAACAAGACACTGAAACGAACCATATTTCTCGCTTGCCCAGAACGTGACGGCACGCGGCTCTATAACTCCGTGTTTGTCATTGATTCAACCGGCGACATTATCGGCAAGCATCGCAAGATCAATGTGGCGAGCGACTCTCTGTCATGGTCAAGCCCAGGTGACAGTGCCGCTCCAATCACATGCGATGGCATTCGCCTGGGCGTGCTCGTGTGCGCCGATGTTTATACATCGAATATTGCCAGGGCCATGAAGTTTGACGGTGCGAAAATGTTTGTGTCGCCGGCGTCGTGGGGTCCTGGCATACATGGTCCAAACGGGGAATGGGAGGAACGGACGCATGAAACAGGACTCCCGTTGATCGTCTGTAACCGAACCGGCGCAGAAAAGACGTTGGACTTCTGGAAGGCCCCGAGTCTTGTTGTGCAGGATGGCGTACGGCTGCTCGCACATACGTCCAACCGATCTGCCGTGCTGACATTCAACTGGGATTTCGACGGCATGGTGCCGCGTTCTTCACGATACTCTATCGACTACATTCGGAATTAATGCACCGATCAATCATGGAGATGCCGGGATGTTCGATGAACGTGTGCTGAACAATAAGGATGAAGCGGCCAAGATAATTTGATGTGAGCAGGAAGAGGTTGCACCACTCTCTTGCATGGGAAGTCAGGTGCGGAACAATCATTCTGGGGGATTCTTGAGGTCATACCGTCAGCGATGGGGAAGATGGTGCAAATCCATCACGGTGCCGCCACTGTAAGCGGGGAGTGACTCTGCACATTGCCACTGTGTGCCTCGGCACATGGGAAGGCGCAGAGAAGCTGTGATCCGCAAGTCAGGAGACCCAACTGCCGGGACGATAGACACCCTTCGAGTCAAAGGGAGGTTTTCATGTCGTGGTTGTCAGTTCGTTGTGTTCCGTGTGTTTGTCTTATCATTCTCTCGCTCGCCGTTCCCAATCCCGTCACGGCTCAAGATATCGCAATGGCCAAGGACCCTGAGGTTATCGAGGTCCCAGATGTTGTCGTCAGCGCGACCAAAACCCCGATATCAGCCAAGCAAGTCACCAGTGCGGTGGAAGTGATTAAAGGGGAAGAGCTTGAGAAAAGAAAAATCAAGACGGTGGTGGATGCTCTTCGATTGGCTCAAGGCGTGGCTGTCTTTTCTAATGGCGGGCCAGGGACGAGTGCCAATGTTCGGATTCGCGGAGGGAAGGCGGAGCACACGTTGGTGCTGATTGATGGAGCCATCGTCAATGATCCTGCAACCGGCGCTTTCGATTTCGCTAATCTGACTACGGAAAATATTGAACAGATCGAAATCCTCCGTGGTGCCCAAAGCATGTTGTGGGGGGCGGACGCCATAGGGGGGGTCATTCATATTACGACCAAGAAAGGTCGAGGCCAACCTGCCGTCAGTGGCTTTATGGAATACGGGTCCTACGCTTCCTTTAGAGAAGGAGGCAGCGTCAGTGGCACGAAGGGGCCTGTGGATTTCTCAGTGTCCCTCTCACGTTGGGATACGAGTAGCTTTTCGGCGATCAACTATCGGCGTGGGGCTACGGAACGAGATGGCCATCACAATTTGCAGGTTTCGACGAGGATCGGTGTTCAACTACCTAAAGAGGGGCGATTGGATTTCAGCCTCCGTTGGTGGGATGGGAGTACAGCATTCGACGGGCTTGCTGGAGATGCGGCGGCTTCCCCCGCGGACATTTTCGGCTCGCATGCCCGTTCTCGCAACCTCATGCTCAGTGGAAGCTATGAACAACCCCTAACCAGATGGTGG
>JBKKBQ010000010.1:0-9244 GCA_046714015.1 Nitrospira sp. | reverse complement strand
TTGAGATCCCCATCGTCGCCATTCCGGCAATCATGACGACGACACTCGCGACCGGCGTTCGTGCAACCGCCGCCGCGATAGGAATTCCCATCATCAAGACCGCCCCGACCTTCTCTGCTCCCTGTGCGACCCGCACGAGCTTGGTGCGTTCCGCCAGCGGCTGATACCCCAGATGGTCTTGAATGGCGTGCCCGACCTCGTGGGCGGCAATCGTAATCGCCGTAAGAGATTTTCCATCGAAGATCGCCGGCGTCAGGCGGACTGCTTTGCCGACCGGATCGTAGTGATCGCCCGTCTCAGTCGGTTCGACTCTGATGTGCTGCAAGTCAAAGCGATTGAGCAGATGCCGGGCCAATTCCCCCCCGGTCCCCGGATAGTCAGGACGAGGCGTACTATGCTTGGCAAACACTCGCCTGGTCCAGAGTTGTGGCCCGAGAATGACCAGACCGACGATGATCACGAGTAGAACGAGACGCACCATGTAATATCCCGAACTCTCTCCCACGCTTGTCGGGTGACGCACCAAACCAAGACCATTGGGACACCCTGGTGAGGGATGGCTTCCTTTCCACACAGGCTAACACAATTGAAGACAGGAATAGGGCAAGGGTTTCTGATTGTGACGGCATCCGATAGAGATGTTCTCGGTTGAGGGCGGCGGTTTTGGCCGCTCGGCTCATGCCTCCGCATGCTTCAGCTACGTGTTTGAATGGCAGGAAGATAGGACCGTACAGGGAATCTCTTCTCTTCCACATGCGCTGACTGCCCGAATTGTTCTATACTCCACCCATGCCTGATCGATCCGACTTTAGTTTTTTCGAATCGCTCACCAGCGACCACCGGCGGCGGTTCTACGAGCAGCATCGGTCGCTCGCATTGCTCATGATCCTCATCTTGTTGTTGGCACCGTTTGCCGGGCTTTACGTGACGGGCCTACTCGGATCGATAGTCGGCGTGCTCCTGTCTGTCGCCGCCTATTACCTCATGCCCCCTCTCTGGATTATGCTCGACCTCCAATAACCGTCGGAATAGGGATCGTGCCGGTGGTTTGTTTAAAATGGCCCGGCCTGTGATACATGAACGCCACGCATGACGTCATTGTGGTCGGCAGTGGACCGGCCGGGGCTTGCGCGGCTTGGTGTCTGGCTCAGGCTGGAGTGACTGTCGCCGTTCTGGAGAAAGCCGTTCTGCCGCGGTACAAAACGTGCGGTGGCGGGATCGTTGGGCGAGCCATGCAGGTGTTGCCCATGGATGTGCGCCATGTGGTCGAACAGGACTGTCATACCGCGCAGCTGAACGTACTCCCCGCAGAGTTGTCCTTCACAACGCACCGACCGACTCCCGTTGTCTCCATGACGATGCGATCGCAGTTTGACTTCGCCATTCTGACGGCCGCTCAAGCAGCCGGGGCTGCCGTTCACCAACGCTGCGCTCTGGAGAACATCTCGTTCCAAGGTGACTTCGTCACGCTCGACACAACCGGAGGCTCGATGCGGACTAAGTTCGTTGTGGCAGCGGACGGGGCACTCAGTACGGTCGCACGAACCATGGGAATGGCCGATGGACGTGTCCTCATTCCGGCGCTGGAGTACGAAGTGTCGGTTTCTCCTGACAAGTTGGACACCTTTCACGGCATGGCGAGATTTGATGTTGGCCTGCTGCCCCATGGATATGCGTGGGCCTTTCCCAAACAACAGCATCTGTCGATTGGTGTGCTGTCGATGGCGCAGCGGGGAAGCGATCTCAAGCACACCATGGCACAGTATCTCGATAGACTGGGCTGTGGTTCCGTCACCCAGGTTGAGCGACACGGCTTTGTCATTCCAATCCGACCGCGACGAGGGCCGTTCGTCGAGAAGCGTACCCTATTCATCGGTGATGCCGCAGGCTTCGCCGATCCCGTCACCGGAGAAGGAATTTCGTTCGCCATTCGAAGCGGCCTGATGGCGGCTCGATCTTTAGTTGAGATGCATCTAGACGAGGAGGGCGTCCGAAACGCCTACACCCGCTCGCTGGCTGAGACGATTCTTCCTGAACTACGCGCAGGACGAGTGCTGGCGCGACTGCTGTACGACTTTCCTCGCACCAGATCCTGGGCGTTTACACGGCAGGGGCAGCGCCTCTGCGAAGCGGTGACGGACGTGATGGCGGGCAAGAGGCGGTATCGAGATCTGCGATTCAAGCCCCGAACCCTGCTCCAGTTTCTGACACCTCAATGGTTCAAGAGGGCGGGGTACAGGTCTGCTCGGCCGCACGATGATCCGGCCTAAGGGGCCGAGCAGGGACGGGACGTCTTGTCCGACGATCGGAATCAGAAGTTCAAGGACAACCCTGCGATGACGTGATGCGAGTCGTAGGTCGTCTTGAATGTTTCAACGGCGGGGGCCGGCGTGCTGTTCTGGTAATCCAATTCCGTGGTGAAGTGTGTGAAGCGATACTGCGCGAATGCACCGATCCGTTTCGTGACCATGACGGTCGCTCCGGCATCGACCTTGGCGCCGAGTGACACGTCGGTGGAATGTTGTCCGCCCGGCTGAACAAACGTGTTTTGACCCGCATAGGTCATGAATACCGTCGGCCCGGCGGCGAGATAGGGCTGCACGCGCCCATGGACGAATTGTTCGTCTCGAAGGAGCGGGAGTCGCAGACGGAGCACATCGAACCCGATTCCCCATGCCGGCAAACTCCAATGGGCGTTTACTGTGGTGCTGCCCCCCGTACTGGTCACACCGACCTGTTGCTCTGGAGGCGTCTTGAGATGGAAGAAAAAGACGTCCAAGCCGAATCCAAGCCAGTCCATCTTCTCCTTGTCCAGCCAGTACCCCCCACGGCCACCGGCCGTCCAATAGTTGTGTACGTCGAGCCCCTGGTAGGTTGTCGTGGTCCCTAATGAACTGGTCACGGTCAGATCCGTATTTGCGGTCCAGACGGCCCCCGTGTAGGCATCAAGATACCATTCAGCTGATCCAACTTTTGGATACATCAGCAGTCCCATCCACAGCGCGAGGCTAAGAAGGCCGATGATCGTTCGCTTGGTCATGATTCAGCTCCCCTGGAAGGACAAGTGCGTGACGCAATTACATACCGGCTGCGGCTTCTTGGCCAGCACTATTCGTTTATTTTATCTGGGTGGTCTTTCCTATCGAGGCCCAGTGCGGTATCCTCCCGGAATTCGCGAACCAAAGGGGTGTTGAGTGAACGGCACTATTCCCCCACCAACGTCCCGCCTCTTCGGTCGATCTTCGAATCGCCTTGCCATGTGTCTGTTTGTTGCTTCTTGTGGGCTTTGGGCTGGGTGCAGCACTGCTCCCGTGGTTCACACTGTCCCTGACAGCGAATCACAGGCGGTGTTTCATCAGCTGGCCGGCCTGGAGGTGGCATCGGATCGTTTATATCAGTCGATCGCAGACCAATCCGATGTGGCGGGGTTCAGCCACCAGCTGGAAGTCGAGTCTGATCTCGCCAGTCCGTTCACTCCCTCCGAGATGGAGCGCATCGCGCAATCGTTTGTGCGTTCGCTCAAAGTCATGCTGTTCGATCTGGCCCCGGAAAACTTCTGGGAGCACCATCTCGCGCAATACTACGCCTCAATGCTGTCGGCTACAGAAACCCAACAGTTGGTCAAAAAGTATGGCAGCGAGGTCCTCATCCCGACGTCCAGGGTGCAGGAACTCCGCTGGAATTTTGTGGCAGACCGTCTGCCGGACCTGTTGCCTGGGGTGAGAGCACAGTCGCATCCATTCCAAATCTCGAATGAGGCCATGGTACCGGCGTTCTTGCCGGGTGACCATGTGATCGCGCACAGGGCTGCGTATCACTCAGCTGAACCTCAGCCTGGTGATGTCGTCATCTATCGCTATCCGGACGAGAATGGCACACTCTTTCTGCATCGCGTGATCGGAGTCCCTGGCGATCGGATCGAAGTTCGTCATCAGGTGGTCTCTGTGAATGACGAAGCCTTGCCCGAACCCTACATACAACATACTGACCCATCCAGCATGGCCGGCAACGTCCGTGATAACCTCGGGCCGATAACCGTGCCTCCCGACACCTATTTCGTCTTAGGCGACAACCGGGAGGAGAGCTTGGATAGCCGCTTCTTGGGACCGATCAGCAAGGAGCAGATTATGGGGAAGGCGGTGTTCATCTACTGGTCGGTTGATCCGCGATCGAAAACCCCACGCTGGGACCGCCTCAATCAACCGGCGCAGTAGCGGTCGTCGTGACACATCCCTGTGAGGACGCATCGCGGTGCCCGCTTGCTTGCGAGCTGCGGCTTCACATGGTAGGTGATGGATCATGTCCGACGCTGCTTTGGCGCACAATCCGAGGATTCGACGGCGCGTGTCATGATGGCTGGTACGGTGAGGGAAGAATATCGTGACTGGAGCTTGACCATGCTTGGAATGTGCGATCCCTTGCTCGCCCTGTCCTCGATGCTGCTGGGTGGCGCGGCCGCCTATGTCATCCTCAGTATTGCCGAACGGATGCGCGCGCCTGACCAAAGCCCCGTCAGATTGCGCTGGCTGACGATCGGTGCCGTCGCCGCGGGTCTTGAAATCTGGGCGATTCACTACATCGGCAACTTAGCATTCTGTCCGCCGGTCTCAGCAGCCCAGGACTCAGTGCTCGCCGTTCTTTCCTTTCTGTCGGCCGGGGCGACAGGCGCCGTGGCCGTGTCCCTGATCAGCAGCCATGCCGACAGTCGAATGCGACTCGTCTCTGGGGGAATGCTGATGGGAGCCTCCATGAGTCTGACCCATTTCACCAGCATGATGGCGGTCCACCAGCCGATCGATCTTGAGCATGACTTGCTGCTCTTTGTGCTGTCGGTTGTCGGGATCGTGACACTGAGCATCGCCGTCATCGTGATCGGAGCCTGGAAGATCACCTACAGAAACTGGCGGGTGACGGAAAAGGCCAGCGCCATGGGGATGGCTCTTTCCGGGTCCCACTTCATCGGGATGATTCCGACGTACGGTCTTGCCGGCATCACGACCAGCGCTCCGCCGCCGGGGATCGAGGTGGATCTCCTCGCGATGGTCGCCGTCTCGCTCTCGACTCTCCTGGCCATCATCGATCGCCATGTGACGAAGGCATCAAGTCTGGCGCGAGATAGCCAGGTCCGGATGATCGAGGCCATCGAAAGCGTCCCGCAAGGATTTTCGCTCTTCGACGCGGACGACCGCCTGCTGATTTGTAACCGCACGTATCGTGAAGTAATGTCTGGAGCTGGGGTCCAGGTTCAACCCGGCGACTCATTCGAATCGATCGTTCGCCGTATTGCCGAACGAGGCGATATCCCCGCAGCGATCGGGGATATTAATTCCTGGGTGAAAATGCGACTCGACATGCACCGCAATCCCCAAGGGCCGTACATTCAACACCGTTCCAGTGGAGACTGGGTCATGATCAACGAGAGGAAGACCCAAGACGGCGGCACAGTCGCAGTGACCACCGACATTACGGCACTGAAAAATGCCGAACAGGCTGCCGAGGATGCCAAGGCGCGGCTGGCGGATTCCTTGGCGGTGGTGGAGGCCGCGAAGGCCCGCATGCAGGAAGAACTGAATGTCGGCCGGGATATTCAGCTGAGTATGCTTCCGCGCGTGTTTCCGGCGTTTCCGGATCGAAAGGAGCTAGAGCTCTATGCGGTCCTCGAACCGGCTCTGGAAGTCGGTGGCGATCTCTATGATTTCTTCCTGGTCGATGACCATCGGCTCTGTTTCGTGATCGGCGATGTGTCAGGCAACGGAGTACCAGCCGCGCTGTTCATGGCGATGACCAAGATCATGGTGAAGACCAGAGCGGCGTCGGATCCCTCACCCGCCAGCATCGTGACCCATGTGAACGATGCGCTCAGCGCGGATAACGATTCCTGTATGTTTGTCACCCTGTATCTCGGCATCTTGAATCTCCGCGATGGGACGCTCCTCACGACGAACGCAGGCCATAATCCTCCCCTGTTGAAGCGGCAGGATGGACAGTTCGAGTGGCTGACGGCCAAAGACGGACCCCTGGTCGGTCCCATGCCTGGCATCGCCTTCAAGGAGACGACAACCCAATTGGGTCCGGGAGATGAGCTCTTCTTGTACACCGATGGGGTCACCGAAGCGGATAATCGGCGGCGCGAACTGTTCGGCAACGACCGGTTGAAAAGAGTCCTCACCCAATCTCGAGCCGTCTCAGTCGTCGATCGACTAGGTGAGGTCATGAACGCGGTCAGGACCTTTGCCGTTGATGCCCCGCAGGCGGATGATATCACCATGTTGGGACTGCGATATCACGGCGTCGCCCCGTCCGACGTGGCAGCTCGGGTCTTCCGCCAAACGATGCCCAATCAATTGATGGCCATTCCGGACCTACAGATGGCCTTTGAGCAGTATGTGGGGCAATGGGAAGGGGCCAAGCCGCTCATTCCCACCCTCAACATGGCGCTGGATGATCTGCTCAACAATGTGGTGCAGTATGCCTTCCCCAACGATCCAACGGAGCATCACATTGAGGTGGAAGGCGACGTGCGCGATGCGTGCGTCGTCCTGACGATTATGGATGACGGCATTCCCTTCAACCCTTTAAGCGTCGCTCCTCCGGACCTGTCGTTGCTACTTCATGAGCGGGAGATCGGCGGCTTGGGGATTCATCTGGTCCGCTCCATGTTCGACGAGGTGACGTATCATCGCAATGTAGGACGCAATGCCCTGACGGTGAAAAAGAAGCTGGTATCCAAGGCAGAGGCCCCTAGCAGCCATGCCGATGTGACCGGAATCAGCGCGCTCGATGTCGGGAACCCGCAACAATCCGGCCAAGACACAAGGAGAGTACACATGAGCGTCGAATCATATCGGAATGGTACTGTGGTGATCGTCACCCCGAAGGACCGCTTCGATACGAATAGTGCGCCTGAGGTAGAGCGCGTCTTAACAGAGCACATCGAGCGTGGAGAACGGCAGATCGTCCTGGATCTTTCTGGAATTTCCTACATTTCCTCGATCGGGTTGCGGGTGATCCTGAAAGCCGTGATGGCGATGATCCGAGCGGGCGGAAGGGTGGTGCTCTGCGGCGGGAACGACCAGGTCCGCACTGTACTCCAGTTGAGTGGGGCAATGATTATGAGCCTCTATGCCGCCACCCTTGACGAAGCCATCTCGAAGATACAAGGGGCAGGCTAACCCCCCCGCCTTGTTCCTGCCGAGACTATCGCTCGCAGAGTGGAATACGGCTAGTCGTCATACAAAGTCACGAAGATGGAAGCGGGATTGTGTCGGTGCTATCATAAACCTGGCTGTGATATATAAGCGAGGTCAGTTCCGAGAGGACCGCCGCTTCGAATGAGGGAGTTGGGAAAGGGGTTTTGGGGGCTCCTTGCTGAATTGACTCGGGGCTTGGACAGAGTGGGAATCTTCTAGCAAGAAAGGAACGCACCTATGGACCAAGGGACCAGACATACGTTGACAATCACCTCTCGCGAAAACGCCGGAGTCACCTTCGTCAAGATGCAGGGTAGCCTTTCCGCCACCACGGCGGAACAAGGAATCCAGGAGATGAAAAAAATCGCGGACTCCGGCTCGAAAAAGGTCGTTGTCAACCTGGCTGATGTGGACTACATCAGCAGCGGCGGCATCCGGGTCCTGATTCTGGCCTCCAAGCAGCTCAACAGCGTTCAAGGAGAGATGAAGATCGCCGCTGCAAGGGGGATGGTCAAAGAGGCACTTGAAGCCGGTGGATTTAATCTGCTGAGCCGCGTGTATGGTGAAAAAAATCAATTGTGCAACACAGAAGAAGAGGCTGCCGCCGCCTTTAAAAACTAGGTCGTCATTCCCATGATCATGATGATTATTGCAGTCTCACATCAATGATCGTCTGATCACATCTCGTTCAGCCCTCGTGCTGAAAAAGCATCTCCGCTTCACAATTGGTTGATCCTGACTCATACTTCCTTTGTCAACCCTCTATTTCTTTGTCATGCGTCATCGAGGAACGTGCTGATGGAATCTCCTTCCGACACACCAAGGCCAGACTCCTTTACGCAACATTGCCGTGATCTTGTCCGCACCTGTACCTATGAAGACATCCTGGGTTGCACGATCTACGCGGCGCCGATGCTCTTCATGATCGGGCCGGCTTCGATTGTCGGCAACCACCCCTTCATCGCCATGGTCGTCCAAAGTCTCCTAGGCTTTCTGCTCAGCTGGATGGTACACCGCATCGGCCATCGATTACTGATTGCGCTCCCCAAAGAACCGTGCAGCCTGTATGTCTCGCAATCCCGGCACTTGCCCGTGAGACTGACCGTGACGCAATTCCTCTGGGTGATGGAGCTGCTCGTCGGCGCGGCAGTGTTCGCCGCAGTCCTGGGAAAACGATTCCTGCACTCAATCGACACAGTCGGACTGTTGAGCGGCCTCTGCTTCATGGTTGCTGCGTGTGTGTTGTATTTTGTCCCTGCGTATCTGGGACGGCTTTGGATCCGGCACCATTATCCTGCCATGACGCTCGTGGGCCCGACCGAACAGGTCATCAAGACGACGCTTCCAGGGATTCGGTTTATCTTCCACGTTCGCTCGAAACGCTGACACCTCATCGCTGAGAGGCCGGGAAAGGGTCGGGATTCTCCTAGTAGGGGAGATTGACCTGCTCCACTATATATCATGGTGTTCCTTCATCTCTTTAAGAGCGATGCCGTATGAGCGACGTGATCCATATCCGAACGACCGCCGTGAAAGAGATCGTCGATCTGACCGATCGACTTACAACAGTGATCCGGAAAGCAAACTTGCAGGACGGGCTCTGCTCGCTGTTTGTGACACACACGACTGCTGCGTTAACCACCGGGGAAATCGGGGAGGGGACTGACGACGATCTCCTCGAGGTCGTCGAAGAGATGATTCCCCGGATTCGCTTTCAACATGCGCATAATCCTGCGCATGCCTGGTCTCATATGGCCTCGTCGATTTTGGGACCGTCGCTGACGGTGCCGGTATCCTCTGGAAAATTGGTGGTCGGCACGTGGCAATCAGTGATGCTGGTCGAACTCGATGGCCCGCGTGAGCGGACCGTGCATGTCACCTTGATCCCCGGGTGAGGTGAGAACAAGCATGGTGCCGGCCATCAGCTTCGATTGGATTTCTATTTCTTCTGAATCTCCACCCAGTTCCCGCGCTTGTGTCGGGCCGCCTGGAAGAGTAGCCTGTTTAGCAGGATGCGGAAAAAGGCCGCCAGCGGTGTTCTCGCAGGACACTGC
>JBKKBQ010000009.1:0-26649 GCA_046714015.1 Nitrospira sp. | reverse complement strand
TCATTATGGTCGGCACCATGGATCACATACCATTCCTTTGGCGTTTTGGCTGCATCGAACACTTGCCGACCCAGTTCGAGCGGAATGATGTTGTCCTTCTCCCCATGGATGATCAGCTTCGGAAGCGAGAGCTGCGGAAGGCGGTCGATCAATCGATGCGCGGCTCCGAGCAGCCTATGCACGGGTAACCCACCATAATAATATTTGGCCACCGCTTCGATAGAAGGAAACGACGATTCAAGAATGAGGGCGGAGGCCGGTCGTTGCACCGCAAGTTCCCCCGCCACAGAGGCTCCGAGCGACCGCCCGAACAGAACGATTCGTTCCGAGCGAATCTTTCTCGTTCGTATGAGGTAGTCGTAGGCCCCATACGCATCTTGGTAGAGCCCTTTCTCACTGGGACGGCTACTCTGGCTTTTCCCGTATCCACGATAGTCGAACAGGAAAATCGACAGGCCCATCTGGTACAAGAGCTTGAGATTGTCGAGACGGTTGATGATATTACCCGCATTGCCATGGCACCACAGGATGATTGGACGATCAGCCGCCGCCTCGACATACCAGCCGAATAATCGAACGCCATCAGCGGCCTGAAACCATACGTCCTCCAGCGGCAACCCACTCAGCCTTGCCCAATCTCGATCTTGCCACGGTTCGGGATGATAGACGATGAATTGATCGAGGATATTGATAGTAACCTCTTGATAGACTCCGACTTGGAGCACCTAGTTATCGAGAATGCGGTTGGGTATACTTCGCGGCGATAACTGCGAGCGAAGAGCCACCGCAGCAGAAGGTACTCAAGACACGTTGGCCTGTCAATGTGATGCCTTTGCAATAAACTCCTCCTGAACATCAGCATGTTGTGATCCCAGGACGAAAACAGAAATCTCTCTAGCAGCTGTGACGCCTCTGCTCCTCATTCTGAGCTAATCTTTCATGCCAACGTCAGCAGAGAGAACTTCGTCCCAAAACTCGATGGCTCGTGTGATGACCGTCAGCCGTTAGCCTGGACAAGATGATCTCGGATCTGGTGCTCCTGCTCTCTCAAATTGGTGTCATTCTGATCGCTGCACGGCTGGTGGGCTGGATCCTTCGGACATTACATCAGCCTCAGGTGATGGGAGAGATCATAGCGGGCATACTCCTGGGACCATCGCTTCTTGGCTGGCTTGCTCCCGACGTTTCGGCTGCGCTTTTCCCATCCAGCACTCTGACTGCACTGAACACAATTGGAAACGCAGGGGTCCTCCTGTTCATTTTTGGGGTAGGCTTGAAGCTCGACCTCGCACAGGTGTGGGAACGCGGACGAGCCGTTTTGGTGATCGCTCACGCGAGCATTGCGGTGCCGCTGATTCTCGGCACCGGGCTCGCCGTCTATCTCTACCCTTTTCTCTCGGATACGGAAGTAACGCCGACCGTGTTCGCCTTGTTCACTGGTGTTGCCATGGGTGTGACCGCCCTGCCGGTCCTCGCTCGGATTTTGGAGGAGTGTCGATTGTCTGAGACTCCCCTCGGAACTGTAGCCCTAGCAATCGCCGCATTGAAAGATGTGACGGCCTGGTGTCTTCTTGCCGGAGTTATGACATTACACACATATACCGTTGCGTTGGAGGTGCTGGCTCTTAAGATTATCGCAACAGGCCTCTTTGTGTTCGCGATGTTGCATTTCGTCCCTCGTGTCTTCCACGTTTTGCAAGAGAAGTCTCGAGCTGGTGGCCGCCTTACGAACAGTATGTGGATCCTCATGCTCCTGACCATGGCGGTGTCTGCGTGGATTACTGAAAAGCTTGGAGTTCATGCGCTATTTGGAGCATTTCTTGCCGGAGTGGCCCTATCGAAATCGCCGGTCCTGGCGTCCAACGCATTAGCTAAGTTTGAGGGGCTCACCTCGGCCATCCTTCTTCCGATTTTCTTTGCCTCCGTCGGACTACGGACCGATTTTGACCTGATCCATGGAACCCATTTATGGATCTATCTTGGCCTCATCTTGCTGGTCGCAGTGGTAGGGATGTGGGGAGGAACGACTCTCGCCGCCCGCTGCACCGGCATGTCCTGGCCTGAATCAACCATGATTGGCATCCTGATGAACACACGTGGCCTGATGGAAATCGTCATCCTCACCATCGGCCGTGATGTCGGCATCATCTCGTCGACCATGTTCGCGATGATGCTCCTTATGACATTAGTCACCACGTGCATGACCACGCCGCTGCTGCGATGGTACCGTCCAGATCAAGCCCGACTGACCGCGGCACTTCAGCTCGAGATGCCGGATAGCGTAAAGAACTCTCAATAACAATTCGCCATTGAACGTATCGTGTTCGGCAGACAGGCACGGGAAGAGTATGACGAGAATAGTATGAGAGTAGTAGCGGGGGCTAATGGTTAAGTTTTTGGTCGATCTTCTTGCCGGCTTTCTTGAACCCTTCTTCGGTCTTCGAGACCGCCTTTTTCAACTTGCGCTCAATCTTTTCTCCCACTTTCTTTTCCTTAAGTTTTGTCGCAGCCTTGATAAACCCTTGCTCAATCTTATTGCCGACTTTCTGAGCGGTGCTTCCGATTCGCTCGGCCACACTTGGATTATTCATTGGTTTATCCTCGGCCGACGCCTCGGAACCTAGCGAGGCCCAGAGAGTCAGAAGCAGCCAGACCACCCATCGCGAGTTTGGCCACGATCGCATGTGCATCCTCACGGCTCGTGAAAAGCATATCATGAATCGACTGACCTGTCCGAATGGCCGACAGTCTTTTTTGACAAAGAAACGTCCATCATGAGTGCCGCATCTACTCATGTCGGCTGATTCAAACAATCACATAAAACGAATCAGGCTCCGGCCTGTCATCATGAATCACAAGCCAGAGCCCGA
The DNA here is from genome assembly GCA_046714015.1 of Nitrospira sp. Classification (GTDB taxonomy): domain Bacteria; phylum Nitrospirota; class Nitrospiria; order Nitrospirales; family Nitrospiraceae; genus Nitrospira_D. The sequence continues at coordinate 23,779 of JBKKBQ010000009.1, read as the reverse complement.
TCGCATACGTGACCAACACTTGCCGCCAAAGGGCGGATGTTGTGAAGCCGCTTATTTGCTCCCGACAGCCGTCCCTTCAACTTTAAAGATAAATCCATTGAGCACCGCCGCCCAGAACCATCGCTCCGATATAGTGACATCCGTCACCCTCGAGCCGCCCGCTTTTGCAGCGGCTTCACGCATAGCATTTTCAAACCGGGTGTTCTGATTGATTGGGACGAAGCCGAAAAGCATGATACCAACACTGGTGGCCTCGGTCTTGCCTAATGCTTTTTCAGTTGGACCGATGGGATCGGCAGGGAAATGCAATGGTGCCGATTGACAGGCGACCATACTCAGACAGAGCACCGTTCCAAGCACCAACGTGACCGCTTTCATATATCCTCCTTTGGAAAAGAGTAGACTAGTTGTTTCCGACGGCTGTACCTTGAACCTTAAAGTTATATCCATTCAAGACATATCCCCACCACCACCGTTCGGAAATGGTCACATCGGTCAAGCGATTACCACCCGCCTTTGCCACCGCCTGCTCGTATGCATTTACAAATCGCTCATTCTGCTTGGCCGGAATAAATCCTAAAATCATGAATCCAGTGCTATGCCCTTCTGTCGGGCCGAGTGACTTTTCACTGGGACCGATCGGAGCCGTTGGTATGCGCACTTGCGTCGAGTGGCACGCGGCAGTTGCAAGCAGCAATAGCGCACCGAAGAGCAGACTGGCCGTTTTCATGCGTTCCCCCTTATGTTAGCTGGACTCACGATAGTATCCCACTAGGTGGCGGAGACTAGCATTTTGAAATATATCGGTCAACAAAATGGCGTAGGAGTTTTTTGGTCGGAGAGAGACGGCCCTAGCCCCCGCGACACGGCTTCGGTATACTGGGCCGCCTTATCTCAATCTCAACCCAAGTCACCGGCTTCAACTATGTCATTATCACAGAGAGATACTACAGAGCCGACTCCTTGCGATGTCATTGTCATCGGCGGTGGTCCGGCCGGCTCGGCGATCTCCGCGCTGCTGGCGGAAAAAGGCTATGCCGTGCACATGCTCGAAAAAGACCGCCATCCTCGGTTCCACATCGGTGAATCACTGCTCCCGCATTCGCTGCCGATGTTGCAACGCCTCGGCGTGCTGGCGGATATCGAAAAGATCGGCATCACCAAATACGGGGCGGAAGTGGTGTCGCCCTATCATGACCGATCCCGCACTCTGTATTTTTCAAAGGCGCTTGATGGGTCTCAGCCCTTTGCGTATCAAGTGAAGCGAGCCGAGTTCGACAAGATTTTGTTCGATAACGCGATTCACAAAGGCGCGCAGGTTCATGAGGGAGTCAAGGCCAAGCAGGTCAAGTTCTGCCCAGGCTCCACTCACCTGGTGCAGGCGGAGGACCGGGCGGGACAGCCATCGGCATGGGAGGCTAAATTCGTGGTAGACGCCAGCGGGCGCGACACGTTCCTCTCCGGCCAGTTCGGCGGAAAGTACCGGAATCCCCAACACAACAGCGCCGCCATCTTCGGTCATTTCGAGGGGGTGAAGCGCATGCCCGGCGCGGACGAGGGCAACATCAGCATCATCTGGTTCGACCACGGTTGGTGGTGGATCATTCCTTTCAAGGACGGCACGACCAGCGTCGGCGCCGTGTGCTGGCCCTCGTATCTCAGCAGACGCAAGGGAACGCTGGAACAGTTTCTTCAGGATACAATCGCCCTCTGCCCGCCCGTCGCGGAGCGGATGGCTCATTCACGGCTTATGGGACAAGCCTACGCCGCAGCCAACTATTCGTACCGGCGGGAGACCATGCGGGGCGACGGCTATCTCATGATCGGCGACGCCTTTGCCTTCATCGATCCGGTCTTTTCCAGCGGCGTCCATCTGGCCTTGAACAGCGCCACACTGGGCGCGGACGTTGTGGATGCCGCGCTCAGAGGTGCCCCCGAGTATGGCACGCGCGTCAAAGAGTTCGAGCGGAGCGTCCGGCTGGGCGTCAAAACCTATTCGTGGTTTATTTACCACTTCACGCAGCCGGCCTTCCGCGCTTTATTTATGTCCGCCGGCAGCATCTTCAAGATGGAGGAAGCGGTCCTATCGATTCTGGCAGGCGACGCCTTCGGCAAATCGCCCACACGAATTCCGATCCTCTTGTTCAAGATCGCGTATTATCTCGTCTATCTGTTCAATTTCAGAGAAAATCGGACTGCGTACCGGCAACGGATCACCGGAGTTCCTCAGACCGTCACCAACGTCACGGACTATGCCGTCAATCAGCGAACTTGAGGTCGCAGGCTCACGTGGGGCATAGCACTCACCAGTCATCCAGGTATTCTGAGCATCGCCCCATGAAGGAACAGAGCCGTCCAGACTTCACCTTTGTGGAGACGAATCAGCTCGACGAATGGCTGTCCTGCTCATCCACCTATCCACTCGCCGTCATTTCGTTCGGCCCGTCTCTTCCAAGGTTGTCACGCCCGATGAACTGCCCGACGCTGTCCATCGATCTGCCACAGTTGACCGAACCAGCCCGAGTGGAAGTCTGGACCAGCGATCGGCCGGTGCGGATGGCACATCACAATGATGTCTATGCTGCAATGAACAGCGACGTCGCGGTCGCCTTTCTCTCTGTGGAGGAGTCCGCCGGAGCGGCGTTGGAGACCACCACCTACCACGCGTATCGCCGGCTGCTTTCTGAACTTCAGGAACTCGGGTATCCATATTTGTGGCGCGCGTGGAACTATTTCCCTGCGATCAATGACCACGACGGCAGACTGGAACGATACCAGCGTTTTTGCATGGGACGTCACCAGGCCTTGGTGGAAGCGTTTCCGGACTTCCCTGCCTCGCTCCCGGCCGGCACGGCGGTCGGCACAGCATCCGGGCCGCTACACATATACGCGGTGGCAGGAGTCCACCCGGCTAGACATCTTGGGAATCCACGCCAGGTGCATGCCTATGAATATCCAAAGACCTACGGACCGTGCAGTCCTTCTTTCGCCCGAGCGACAATCGCCAAAATGGACGGATCGGCCCAATTATTCTTTGCCGGCACCGCCAGCGTCGTGGGCCATGCCAGCTTACACGTCGGTGCTTCACATGCGCAGACTCGAGAGACCTTGGAAAACATCCGGACGCTGCTGCGCCATGCACAGGACACCAGTAAGACCGGTTTTCTCGTCGATCGGTGCAGGGCAATCTATAAGGTGTATATCCGCCACGAAAGAGACCTCGGAGAAATTCGACAGATAATCGAGGACACCCCACCTTTCCAAACACAGCCCCTTTTCCTACAGGGCGATCTCTGCCGTCGCGAACTCTTGGTCGAAATCGAGGCGATCGTCACGTCAGACCAGGGACCGGTATGTTGCGATCCTTCCTGTTGAAGTCTCCCACATCGCCGTCCTATACCCCACCGCCGCATGTTGCCACCCACTGCCATGTGAATCGAAACCAGCCTCCTCTGAGGTTTTATTTCACCGTGGATTGTGATTGGGTACCTGGATCTCAGGTGGGTTTGGAGCGCCTGCTCGACTTATGCGATCGCCTCAACCTGAAAAGCACGATCTTCTTTGCCGGTCGGTTCGCTGAAGCCTACCCCGCCCTCGTTCATGAATGCCACGCACGGGGCCATGTACTGGGAACCCATGGCTGGGCCCACGGCGGATTGGAAGAAGACGAGGATTTTCGCCGTGCCGACTACCACCAGCAGCGGGAATGGATCCGTCTCGCAACACAGGCCGTGGAGCGGGCGGCCGGCATCCGCCCAACAATCTTTCGTGCGCCCAACCTGTGGATCAGCAAAACGACCTTCGAGGCGCTGGAAGCCGAGGGATATCGATACGACTCTTCTGTCCCAGCCCGACGCTTCGACATGGGATTTGGACGCGTGCACTATTTGACGTATTTCTGGGCTCCGCTCATACCCTATCGGCCGACTCGCCATAACCTCGCGGAACCCGGCGGACACAGCATCATCGAAATCGCGCCATCCTCATGCCTCTTCCCGATCAACCTGGCGACACTTCGCACGCTCGGACTTCCGACTCTCCAACATATGATGCGCTGGATAGGGCGACGGTCCCGCCATCTGGTGTTTTATTGCCACCCCTCCGAATTCGTGTATCCCAACCACCAACAGTTTCCGCGATCCATGTCGAAGTGGAACCAGTGGGGCATGCGACCAAGAAATTTGCTTCTACTCAAACAATTGTTGGAATATGTGATCGAAAGCGGATTCATGCCGGCCCAAATGACAGAAGCGGAGGAACAGCACCTTGACTTGAAACAAGCAGTCGTATTATGAGCAGATAGGTCCTACAAGAATCCCAACCTAGCGACAGGAGGGGCGACAATGAAACACACGGTTCCTGGATGGATGGCACTCGGGCTCGTTCTGGTATTCCTCGTCGGATGCAGAGGCGGCGCACAAATCTATGAGGTCAAAAACGCACCGATTCCCAACCCATCCGGGAAGGGACTCACGCTTGAGCAAGTACGAAAAGAAATCACCGCAGCTGGGGTCGCGGCAGGATGGCAGATGACGGACGCCAAGCCCGGTGAGATCATTGCGACGTACAACATTCGCAGCCACCAAGCTGTCGTCTCTATTCCCTACACTAGTCAAGGCTACAGCATTCTCTACAAAGACAGCAGCAACCTCAAATACGACGCTCAAGCCAAAACTATCCACGAAAACTACGCTGGATGGATTCAACGACTGGATGGCGCCATTCGGTCCCGGTTAGCTGCCGCCGGTATGTAGATTTGACGCTTCTCAATTGAGGCTTGGACCAGGATCGAGCCTCAGCCTCTTCCACAGGGCAACTTAAAATGGGGCACCTTAGGCCAGATTTGTGGAATGTCTTCTAAAGTCAGACTGTCTGTCTGGAATGATATGGTACACGCGGTGGGACTCTTTTCCGGTCGCGATTGATTCAATCACAACACTGCGCTTCTAGTCCCCTTTTGTCAGAGACGGAGCCGTATATTTTATTTCGGAGGCTGTTAGCCAGATCCAGAGACCCCGCAGGTACATGCCGCGAGAAAGCAGTTTCCACGCCACCATTCGGGTAATCCTCAGAATATCCTCGAAGGGGCGAAAATGGCTGGGGCGAGGACCTACACGAGGTTTCACGGTGATCGCCACATTGCGGCAAGTAATCCCCTGCCTCGCGGCCTCGATCAGGATTTCGCTCTCAAAGACGAAGCTTCTGGTTTTGTCGGACTTGAGCCCCATGGTCCTCAATAAGCTCGCCGGATACAGTCGGAACCCGGATTGACTGTCTTCGATCGGTAAGCCGGCAGCCCAACCGATCCAGAAATCAGCAATCCGGTTCGCCACATACCGAGAGCATAGGATTTTCCGCTGCTCGCGCCGCCGAGCGCCGATGAGGAATGCCGAGGGGTGCTCCGTCGATTGATCGAGAAACAAGGGGATTTCCTCAGGCGCATGTTGTCCATCCGCGTCCAGCGTAATCACGCCCAGGGCTCCGCGAGCCAACGCATGGTCGAAGGCGCGAGCAAGGCTCCCGCCTTTCCCACGATTCCTGTCATTGCGTAAGACCGTCACGTCCAGACCGGCCAAGGCCTCTGCCGTCCCGTCGCTCGACCCGTCGTCTACCACGATGACGTGTGGGCATTGCCGGCGGGCTCGTGTCGCCACGTCGCGGACCGTCACCGCCTCGTCATAGGCTGGGATGGCGATCCAGTAGGATTGAACGCTCCTGCGTGAGATGATCACGCCATGCCTCCGTTGATCCCGATGACTTGTCCGCTAATATATCCGGCTTGCTCTGAAACCAAAAATGATACGAGCGCTGCGACTTCTTCCGTGGTGCCGACCCGTTTCATCGGGACCATCGATTCAATCTGCTCCTGCGAGAATGTCCCGCTGATGGCGGGCGATTCGATCAAACCCGGCGCCACCACATTGACGGTGATGCCCCGAGACGCCACTTCCATCGCTAAAGACCGGCTCGCCCCATGCAGCCCAGCCTTGGCGGCGGCGTAATTCGTCTGGCCTCGGTTGCCGATGACGCCGGCCAAGGATGAGATCGACACGATCCGTCCCCACCGCGTGCCGATCATCGGCAGCAGCAACGGTTGTGTCACATTGAAGAATCCATTGAGGGACACATCGACGACACTCGTCCATTGCTCGCCGGTCATACCTGCCATGGGCGCATCATCATGAACGCCGGCATTGTTGACGACCACTTGGATGGGGCCGTCCGTCAACAGCTTTTCAAGCAGGTCTCGGGTGGCTGAACTATCAGTGATGTCACAACACACAGTCGACGCCATGCCGCCAGCCGCCCGGATCTTTTCGACCGCCTGATCGGCTGAGGCAGGGTGCCGATTGGCATGCACAATCACCGCGTACCCATCGGCCGCTAAATGAACGGCAATGGCGGAGCCGATGGTACCGCTTCCGCCCGTTACCAACGCTCGTTTTTGTGTCATCTGTGCACGTGCTTCAGAAACATCGAGGCTCGCCCTGTCATAACGGACTGGTCTTCTGATGAAATAATAAATTGATAAATGAAACTCTGCTCGTCTTCCAACAGACGTGTCGCATCAATGATGAGCTCCGACCTGCACTCGTCGAGTCGACTGATACCGAACACCACGTCGCGCAATCCCCCAACGTAGCCGATCACGCTATTCCTCGAACGAGCCTGGTGTCGTAAGCCCACATGAATTCCCATCGCTTGGGCAGCATACTCTAGACCCGTGACCGCTTCGAGACAAGCAGCGTTTCGCAGGGGATTCGACGGGTTATGATGAGAGCGCGTTCGGCATCGAATCGTCGAATCATCCCACCATTCCACACCGTCGATCAGGCGCATCTCCCCTGCATGGGGGAGGAAGACAGCCAGTTCTTGCCCCGTCAATTGCGGCATGAATCCACGTCTAATATAAGCTGTTGAGTATCGAGCAGCGTCAACCTGACAGTCTGTCGATCGCCGGCTGCGATTGCGCTCAGTACAGGCAACGACCGAGCCGCAGGATTGTCTTGACGGACTCGCTCCAACGCGGGATCGTGCAGGCTGTTACCTTCGTCAGCGTAAACCTCCTTGATACGTATCCTCATGCGAGCCACCGGATTGCTCGATTGTGGCACCAATACCATGGCCACGGCGAACCCGCTCATAATCGGACGGGCTTCACGGAGTGGAGTCGGCACATCAAGGTCATAGGCCACCAACAGCACCGGACACTGGTCCACGCACACCACAGTCACCGCTTCCAACAAGCCGGCTGCGAACGAGTCGTCATAACATGAGAGAGCGGTCGATGACTGTTGCCCAGCCGTCGCAATTCCCCAATAACCGGCTGCCGTGTTGTGCACCGATTGATGGAACAACGTCGGCGAGACCAAGCGCTCCGGAGTCGCTAGGGCTCTGCTGAGCTTGTCGAACACGTCCATTTCCCCCTCGGAGGAAGCAAAAACGGCCACCACCTCTTTGGGATCCAGACCAGATTGTACGATGGCCTCTTGCGCCACGTGCACAGCCCATCTGACAGCGTCGCTACTGCGCCGCCGCTCATTCGGAGGAAGCAGCGCCGCTTCCGGATCTGGAATTTTTCCCGGTTCAAACGGGTGGAGGCCGGCCAACACCGCGCGGCCGGCCTGCCAACCAACGAGGCCGGGAGCGAGAAGACCGATGCCCATAATATCGACCTTCATCCCATCCGTCCCAGAACCAGGCTGCAGTTGTTTCCACCGAATCCAAAAATATTGCTGACCACGCACGACAGCGGCCCACTCTGGTTCTCCCGAAGAATCCGGCTCTTCAACGATGCATCCACTCGCTTGCAGTTGAGCGTCCCTGGAATCAGCCCGTGGCTGAGACACATTGCGGAAATGACCGCCTCCGTGATGCCGGCGGCCCCCAATGTATGGCCGGTCCACCCTTTGGTCGAGCTACATGCGGGCCGCGCGCCAAACACACTATAGACAGCCTTGTCCTCCACCCTATCGTTGGCGACCGTGGCAGTGCCATGTAGATTGACGTACTCGACTTCTTCCGGCCCACGCCCCGCTCGGTTCAGTGCGTCTCGAATCGCACGAACGGCACCGGCTCCTTCCGGATGAGGATGCGACATGTGGTAGCCGTCCGAGCTCTCACCATAGCCAAGAAGTGCGACAGCGCCGTACTTGTTGACACGTTCGCTGGATTCCAGCAATGCATATCCGGCCGCCTCCCCTAGCGACAGCCCGTCTCGATCCTCATCGCACGGCCGGCAGGGGCCAGGCGAAAGAAGTTGTAATGCGGAGAATCCATACAACGTTGTGTGACAGAGACTGTCGACTCCGCCCACAATCACGGCATCGCATAGGTCCGCCTGCATGAACCGGGCAGCGGTCGCAAAGACTTTGGCGCTGGAGGAGCACGCGGTAGAAATCACCTTGGCCGGCCCTTGTAATCCGAGACAGGTTCGAACGAAATAACCTAACGAAAACATGTTGTGCGTGTACCGATAGCGAATGTTGTACCAATTCGGCAGTGCGCCCGTTCGAGGATCGCGCACACGGTACGCATGTTCGGTTTCAAGTATTCCCGATGTGCTGGTGCCCATCACGACCGCAATGCGATGAGCGCCATATCGCTGCTTCGCTTCCGCCACCGCCACCATGAATCCGTCTTGCTGAAGACCGAGCCAAGCGAGCCGATTATTTCGACAGTCGAAACGCTCAAGGCCATGATCCAGTGAAAAATCCTCTAGACCTGCGATCCGTCCGATATACGTCTTCAGTGCTACATCTTCGAAATCACAAGGTCGTAACCCCGATCGCATTTCACGAAGCGCCTGTAGAATCGGGCCGACTCCTCGGCCATTCGTCGTCACAAGCGTGTAGGCAGACAATATCAGGGGAATCATCGGCTTTTCGCTAATTGGCATGTGCCTCCTGCCGAGCCATCATGCCGGCGAAAAGAAGACAACAGAAAGAGCCGCAGGCTGCCGTCAGACCGATCGCGTTAAGGACCGGGATCCTTGAAAAGGCCAGGACGCCGAAGACAAGGATCGTAGTCGTACTGCAGACGAGCAGCCCGAAGTTGGTTCGGGCCCGTTCTGCCTCGGTTCCCTCCGGTCGATTGAGAAACAACGCATAATCCAGCCCCAGTCCGATCACAAGCAGACAAGTCGCCACATGGAACAGCGAGAGGGACACCCCCGATGCTCTCAAGACAGCAACAACAACGACCAGTGAACAAAGGATTGGCGCAAGCACACGCCAGACAAGAGCGACCGACCGCAACCCAAAAAACAATGCCACAGCAATCGCGATAGTTCCCCATGCCAATAATTGCACAGTCCGGTCGCGATAGGCAGTCATCAAACGATTCGACTCCTCTTTTAGGTCTACATACTGCACTGCGACATCACCCCACCCACCCACCGTTGCCGCAAACTGTCGCCGATCGGTCACGCCACGAAGCGGCACGACCGCCATCCATCGGTCGTCGTTCAGGAACATCAACGATTCCAGCTTCATCCCTAACATGGTCCCCGCGAATGCCGTACGGTCGATCGGCTTCTGATTCCGAGCCTCGTCGACGGCCGCCATGAAAGGGGCGAACAAGCCCGGAGCGAACGGCAACCCTTTTTGCGCCTCTGCAAGATTCCGTTCGAGCGCCGCTTGAGTAGGTAACGCCTTTTGTCGTTCCTCTTGGAGATGACGACTCGGCAGATATCGTGACACGATGTCGTACCCCGCCAAGACACCGCCCCGATGCAGACTTTCGAGCTTTGGCACCACAGTCTCCGCCTTCTCCAAGAGATCTTCTTCGGTCAACGCCTCGACGATTAAGAGGTCCCGTACGTCCGGAGCACCCAGCTCCTGGCGCAACCGCTGATCCAGTCGCTTCTTGTCTTCCGATAAGGGGCTAAGACTCCCCAGATCCTGCTGCCAGAATGGCGCATCAGACCATATTAGGACCGCTGTCGCAAGAACGAGAGCGATCGGCACCAGCACTTGCCCTCTTGCCAATAGGTCGAGTCGAGGGAGAAGCCCAGGACGAACCTCCCGCAGCGACAATCCTTGGCCGACACAGAAAGGCAGAACCCATCGCGTGACGAAGGCAGCAGTGAGGAGCCCCACCAGGGCAAGCAATCCCAATTGCGCAAGAGCCGGATAGCCGGCAAGGAGAAGCGACGAAAACCCAATCGCCGTCGTGAGCATCCCTAAACGCATTGTGGGCCAGATCGAACGCATCACGGCAGCGGCTGAGCTACCCGAGGTCATATGGCTAAAAAGATGGATAGGGTAATCATCGACCACTCCCAACAACGTAATCCCGAATCCTAATGTAATCCCATGGACAAACCCGAACCAACCGTTCACCGCAATCATGCCGGCCAGGATTCCGCTGGAAATTGGAATCAGACTTAGCAGCACAAGCCGTAGCGACCGGTAACTCATGAAGAGGAACGTGAGGACCAGCGTGCCCGCAACCGTCGACAATCCCCACACTTCTGTTTCGATCGTGCGCTGGGTTTCTACCGTAAACACGCCTGGTCCGCTCATGAGGAGCCGGACCGACGCAGTATCTCCCTTCAGCAGATCCTGAAACGCCGTCCGGATGTGCCGATGAATCGCTTCTTGCGCGTCCGCGTCGAATCCGGGAGCTCGCGTTTCCACAACGAGCAGGGCCCTCGTATGGTCGTTCGACATCCACACTCCCCGATACTGCTCCGGCTGGTTCGGACCTGACCACGATTGAAGGATCCCAAGCACTTCTCCGGTCGGATCGGCCGGAATCCAGTCTTTCATGATCGGCGCCAATGGAGAGCGTAAATCGTCGAGGCGCAATTCAAGCGCGTTGCGGAGCGAGGACTGGGAAAAGGTGTCTGGCGTGACGGCGTGACTGAGAAGGTAGCGGGAACCGAACAAGAGCGCTTGTTCCTCCTTCGACAACGTCTGTGCCCCGTTCCCGACGAAACTAATCTCGTCGTTGGCCCGAAGCGCTTCCCCCAACAGTGTACTGATCCGAGCCAACTCGTCGGGGCTCCCTCCCTCCAAGGCGAGCAATATCAGTCTACCCGACAGCCCGGTGCGAACTTGCGTCAGCAGCAGACGTTGGGTCGACGTTGCGCCCTGGGGAAGGAGATCTCCCAACTCGTTATGGATGGACAACCTCGTGGCCGAGAACCAGATCCCACCAACCATGACCAAGAACCACAGGGTAGGAACCCACCAGCGTGACTTCATTGCGGGCTTCCTCTTGAAAGCCGCATGACGGATCGATCGCCATCGGCTGCCCGTACCGTGATCGTGGCAATGCGGCCTTCCGATCCAGATAACAGAATATGGTCGACCATCGATTTACCTACTGCCTCGTGAGGTCGCAACAACAACGTCCATTCTCGCCGATCGCCGCCGAGCGTGACGCGATAGATCTGTTTCAGCCGCACAGCATCTCCCGCCAAACTGGCGCGGAAGGCTTCGACAAAGCTCCGCAGGGCCGGATAGGCCTCCAGTGAAATGGTCTTCTTCGCATGCTTCCGTTCACTCTCAAAAGTCACGAGGTCTCCCTCGATCACATAGCGCTCTCGGTGCGGTTCCAACACCTCCTTTTCCAGAGTCGACGGAGGTAGGAAGCGCAACACACCGCGCGCAGTGAGAGGTTCCGTTAATAGGGACGAATAGGTCTTTTCTTCAAACGCCACCGAGGGTTCCCGCTCCTCTTTTAAGGACGTAACGACCTGCTCAAGGGTCCAGGCGGTGGTCGAAGGATCGTCGTAAGGCAATGCGCTCTGGGCATCTGCTCTTACCACACTGCCGGCCAGCAACAGAGCTCCGAGCAGGAGCAACCGGCTCATCTCAATCATCCCAAAAGTCATAGAAGTTAAACCAATTGTCCGGTGCTCGGCGGCAGACGGTTTCAAGGCGATCGGCATATCGCTGTGTCCACAGTTTGAGATCTGTAGGCCGCTGCTCAGACGAGAATCGCACTTCGTCGCTGAAGAACTCGAGGTGCACCTCGTACCGATTCCCTCCGCCGTAGAGGCCGAAAAACAGGATGACAGGGGATCGAACCACGTGGGCCAAACGTATGGCCCCGGTCGGAAATTGTGCTTCACTGCCGAGAAACGTACAGCGAACAGTTTGATCGTTCGGCATGACACGGTCGCCCATGATGCCGACCATTCCTCCTTTATCGAGACATTCCTTTACCTGTAACATCGTCTCCACACTGCCCACCTGAATGACCGTTTGAGCCACGGTGGGATTCAACTCCCTGATCATTTCGCGAGCGAGAGGGGCATTCTGTTCATCCATGACGACGCGGATCTCCAGCTCCCTGCGAGAAAGCCCCAATGCACGAACCGCCTCGAAACTTCCAAGGTGTGACCCTAACAGTATACAGCCCCTCCCTTTCGCCAATTCCCGATCAAGCACCTCCAGGCCGTGCATTTCGATCTCGAATAGATCAAAACGGGCGGCTAGGAAATACATCCGGTCAAGAATCGTTGACGCGAAAGCATGATAGTGGCGAAAGAGTTCGTGCCAGTCGGCAGGCCGACCAAGCGTCCGTTCGCGAAATCGCCCGATGGCCCGACGGGTTGTCCCAGAGCCAAGGAGAAAGTACACGCAGATCGGGTACAACAACGCTCGGGCAACAGAGCGGCCCAGTGTCTGCGCCACCCAAGCCATCAGCCGCATGCTGGTGCGGCTGCCTCGTTCCTGTTGCTGTTGCCAGGCGAGACTCACCCTTGTTCTGCTCGCGGTTTTGTGCCTGGTATAAACTCGATGGTTCCAGATGCAACGATACGCCCATCGACCTGACAGGAGAATGTAGCCAGGGCGACTGTATCCTCGTCCACCCGAATAGTCACAACCTCGCCCGGCCTCAGCGGAGAAGAAAACTTGACCATAGGCAATCCCCTCACCACAAGCGGCGCGCCCGATCCCCGGCGGAGGGTGTCCAGCACTTCGTTGAGCAGCACCACCCCCGGCACGATGGGGTGGCCAGGGAAATGCCCGGCGAGCGACGGATGATCTTGGCCAATTGAGAGCACGCGTTCATGCACCATGGCCTTGCCTTTCAAGCCAGTGGCGAACCAGTTCTTTTACCGCTTCACGTGGTAACTTTCCGGTTCCATTTCGAGGCAGACTTGGGACACAGACAAGCGGACGCGGCAAAAATATTGGGTCAATTTCCGTTCTCAACGCGTTCTGAATGTCCTCGTTGGTTTTCCCAGGTGCAACGACAACGGCCATCAGTCTCGTGACCAAACCGGCTGCCTCGTCAGGCAAAAAGAACACCCCATCTTGAACACCGTCGATCTGCAACAATTTTCGGTTCAATTCTCCAAGTGACACACGATGGCCGGCAACATTCACTTGATCGGCTTCGCGACCGTGGACGACAAAAGCGCCCTGCGCATCGACCGTCATGTGATCCGGCACCCGTACTGGAGCGGGAAGGTACCACGCATGCACGTGGCACGACGCCTGATCTTGGGCAACACGCACGCCGTCCAACGGCTGCCATCGATCACCATCGATCGTGCGCCGTTCGGCGACACTGCCTGCTTCGGCAAAACCGAAGATCTCGTGTACTTCAGCTTGAAACTGTCGCTCAGCCTCTTGTGCCAGGCTCTGAGCAAGCGGAGCAGTGGCAGAGAGCACGAGCCCGCCTGGTGGAACCTTCACCCTGTCGGTAACACAGGCGCGGAGGTGTAACGGAGTAGTGACGAGCAACCACGCCCCTCTCACTCCGGACAAGGCACTTCCGATATCGGACGGAAAGAGGGGTCTTCCCGCATACATAGTCAGCCCATGCAGAATAGGCAGCATGACGGAAGCCTCCAGCCCAAACATGTGTTGATGAGGAACGGTTGCTACTACCGTCCTGGGTGCATTACCCGTAATCCCTAACCTGGCGCCGGTTGCAAAGGCCACCGCGGTCAGCGCTCCCCATGTTTTCTTATTGGGCATCGGCTGGCCGGTACTCCCCGAGGTGAACGCGATTGCCACGACTTGATTGACCGGGACCTGCGGGACGTCCACCGATCGTGGGATCTCGCCTTCTCGGGATTGGACTGCGATCGATTCGATCCCCTCAATCGTATCGCCCGGGCTCGTCAAACCGTAGACATCGGGATAGTCGGTGACAAGACGGCGAAGGGTCTGGGGTGCGCGGCTTTGCGGAAGCAAGGTCACTTGCCTCCGCAGGATCGCGGCAGCAAATCCAACCAGAAACTCATAACGGCTGGTTGCAAGATTGAACACAACGGGCCGATCAGGCAGCATCTCTGTAAGGCAAAACACATCGGCAAGAAACTGGCGGGCTGTGCGAGGCCTTGCTTGCTCCCAGGCCAGCACATCATCAGGCTTGTAGGGACCGATCAAGGGGGTGTTGTGCATTGCCCCACCCGTGGTCACTTCGTGCGGTTCTTCTCGATCGCCCTAGCCAGTGCCCGCAGGGAAGAAAAGATCGCTCTGATCTCGGGATCGCTCGACTTAAGTTGATAGCCATACGTTTGAGAAATTGCCAGTGAGAGCTCCAGCGCATCGATCGAGTCGAGCCCAAGTCCCTCGCCGAACAATGCCGCTTCGGGATTGATCGTCGTCGGATCGATCTTCAGCTTGAGCGTCTGGATGATTAGTTTTTCGACATCCTGTTCAAAAGATGATACAGGTGAATTCGTCACAAGCTACTCCCGGTTTTTACGGCTCGATAATCGCGCAGCACCCCGCTCCACCACTCCTTCAACGAACAGTTTGTGAATCCAACTTCGCAGAGCGTGTTCAAGATCGTTTCTGGTGGGACACAATACTCGGTTGTGTCCCACCAATAGCCCATCAGTGTCTGCATATCTCGATTGTGTGTGGCAGCTGAAAAGACCCGCCCCAGAACCGTCTTAATGTAAAAACGAGAAAGAACAAGGAGTGCCGTAGACCGTGGCCGCGAGATCTCCAACAGCAGAACGATGCCACCTGGCTTGAGCACGCGGTGATATTCAGCAAAAGCCTCCTTGAGGTCCGCAACGTGTCGAAGCGCGTAACCCATGCTGAGAAAATCAAAGCTCTGGTCTGGAAACGGAAGACGCTCACCCACGCCGCGCACAAAATTCCGGCAGGGGCTTTTCTGTGCTTCGCGCAACATGCCGATGCTTGGATCAAGACCAATGACCAGCCCTGACGGGCCGACCAGATCCAATGCACATTGGGTGACTAAGCCTGGCCCGCAGGCTACATCCAAAACCAGCATGCCGGATCTAAGACCTGCCTGTTCAAGCGCTTTTCCCCGATACCACAGACCGGAGCCAAAACCAGTAGCCCTGTCGATGTTTCGATATTGATACGCGGTACGATTGAATAGGTCATTCAGAAATCCTTGCCTTGCTTCCGTTCCCTCATAATACTGGCGCAAGGGAGGATGGGGGGCAATGGGCTGAACGGCCGGAGTCGCAGCCTGTTGATCGGTAGACTCGGTGGAGTGACTCATTACGTGATCCCCAAGCTCAGGCGCCCACGCTTGTAGCAGAACGCAGTTCCACTGGCAAGAGAAAGCCAACGGAGGTCTTCAGAAGAATGCTTGGATGGAAAGGACAACGTCATTGTCACGGTCGCGATGATTATACTCCAGCCTCACCGTCCAATTTCTGGCCATCGTAAAGCGAGACCCGATGTACCACCGAAAGTCGTCGGACTTATCACCCAGCGGAAATTTGAAATACGAACCCGTCGCCATGATTTTCCAATGTTCGGTGAGGTCGGCCAGCATCCCGACCGTTCCACCGCCACCGATTCGGTGCATCTCATGATAGGCCTTGCTGACGCTTGCTTCGGTTTCTGCGAAGGCGAACAGGACTTCTCGCTTGAGCAATCGCAATTCCTTCGCCCCTCCGATCCCGCCGTTGAAGAAGCCGTTGCTGCAGAACTGACAATCGTTATGCCGGATCGTGTTCATCCCAACATTGAGCTTCCAGGACGGGGCGTGAAAGACGGAGTCGATCGGCGAGAGGGACAAAAGACTCAGCAACGTGGCCCGCTCCACCCTGGTCTGATCCGCCCGGTTATAGTGACGAACCGTAATAGCGGCCATTTCAATCTGCGCATCAGGGGTATATCCAACCTCTGGATCGAGCAAGTCGTGATAGCCGCCACGAAAGGTCGCTTCTTCAAATGTATCGTTATTGCGCCAGCCTCCCCCGATGGCTGCTCGATGCATTTTATGGCCGAGTTCAGGCTGTCTCGCAAAGGGGCGCACGGTAAACTCCTCAGATGGGATGCGGAGCTGACTACGGGCCGTCAGAACCGCTCTGTTCCGCTCTTTCCATTCCGGGTTCGGAGAATCAGTCGTCTCAATCCGATAGCGCAGATAATCTGAGGCTAAATCCAGCAGAAATGCTTGCTTGGCTGGAATTAATTGAGCGAATGCCGGTGAGATCATTTCCTCAACATCTTGGGTAATCCGATGAGCCAGATCGCGCTCTGCTGTAGGCAAGGATTCTCGTTTTCGCTTGATGACGGTACTACGGGAAGGGCGGTAGGTGACATGGGATACCAGGCCAGGTTTTGAGACGATCAATCGAACGGTATCGGCCGGGACAGTCCAGCCGACAAACTCATCCGTCAAGTGCAAATCGGGGTCGGCATAATCCAACAGGGCCAAGAGATGGTAGGAGCAATTCTCCTTGAAGAAGAAATAGTCGAAGTACGCATTCCCCAGCTCCCACGCATGCATCAGAAGTCGTCGCAATTGGTTTTCAGTGAGATTTAAACGATATTCCCAAATATCCCGGTTTTCGATGTCTCGATACTGCTGGACCTTGAGGTAATAAGGAATCGTTGAAAAGTACCCCTTATAGCTTCCGAAGATGCCGCGTATCGGATAAGCGAGACCGGCTCCACGAGGAACATCTGCGGCATAGTTGATGGTATAGGCAAGAATGCGGGTCTGTTCCGTCTGTCCCTTTTGATCGACGCGGAATAGGGTATGGCCGAACATGGAGGCCGGGTTGTTCAGAAAGGCTGAGGGAAAGATCAGAGAAATAGATTGGGCCTCAAAATCCTCGTACCAGCGATCGAACCGTTCGCAGGCGATGGGCAGAAGACGGGTCGGATCAAATTTCAGTTGTTCCTTGAGCCAGTGGTACCGAGCGATGAACGCGCACTGAGCCGGCTGTTTGGAACGCCCCACCAATTCGGACGAGAAGAATTGCGCGAGGGTGGCTGCCAGTTCGGATTCCGGATCGATCTTTCCGTTTGAAGATAGAAAAAATCCTGGATCATCCTGTTGGCTCTCATAGCCGCCGAAGAGCCTTTCCTGATAGTGCAAGAGCAGATGCCACTCGCGCTGATCTGCAAGCCTCATGTGGCGAGCTTGGTCGATCAGTAGTCTGAGATAGACCTCGTGCTCTGGTTGTTGGGCATTGGAGATGACTGGAATCAAGGAAGAGACTACGAAAACGAGGAGGAGAACCAACACCACGCGCGGAAAAGACAATAAGGGCCCTGACATGAAGGTCAGGGCCCTTACGTATGATTTAACGAATCGATGCCTGTGCGAGGACCGGATGGCCTGCAATTGCATCATTCAGAGACTTTACCAAGGCTACGGGAGAAGCTTCCCCAGCTTGAACCAGAGACGTATAGCGCTCCTGGGTCAGGGCGAAGAAGGTCGGATGCTGCTCAGCCGGGACACCCATCAAAGAGGCCAATGATGCGAGGTGTTCCCCCTGCCCCTGCGCCATTTCAGCGGTAAGCGCTTCGAGGTTCAACGAGGCGAACATGGTTGTCTTTTGCTCACTCATAAATTTGCCGTCGTTGGTGCAGCCGAGGGTTCCAGTGCTAATCCCGAATGTTCCCGTTCCAAATGAGCCGTTAGTGGTCGCCTGTAACACCTGGGGGCCAATTTCCTTCTGCCCCTTGTAATCTTGCCAAAGCACTTTCCCTAACCCACAGCCTGGACCGGTGTCTGGATTGGCCGCCATTGCCAAACCAGCCTGGCCGCCGAACAGTACGGCGAGAGATAATACAAGCACTTTCTTCGACATAAGTCCTCCTCCGTTAGAAGAATTGGTTAAGCACCCACGCTATTGCAAAACAAACGAGACGAAGTATAGCCGAACTCGCCCATAATGTTTATAAAAAAGTTTCCCCCTAGGGAAGTTCCTAGGTTCACGCTCCGGTAGATTGAACGCGTAGAGGATCATCCTGAGGCGCCTCCACTTCCCTCGGGTCTGAAAGGTTATACCTACTCATCGGACCGTGATCAGATAATCGCAACTCGGCATTCGGGGCCGACATGGTTTATCGAGTCAACACGGCGATCGGACCCTGGGCGAGTGATTTCAGTTGAGCCGCCCCCCAACGAGTCACCTCATGACCCTCACCGTTCAGGAACCGCATACTACCGTCGGCACCGTGCTCGGCTTCCGACAAGACGCTCCCGTTCACGTCAATGAGGCGATAGCCATTGGCCTCGGCCACGATCGTAGCGCGGCGTTCGACAACACCACGGCGCTCATAGGTCACCATGGTCCCCTCCTCGCTTATTGTCCATCGGATGGTGGTCTCCCCCAAAGCGACAGTCTTCGTGCGCCCGTCGGGCTCCAAGTCAACCTTGATCGGGCTTTCCCCCGTCCAAAAATGCATCGAGTTGAAGATGAAGGTATCCAGCAACGCGGAGAACATGTACGCCGGGATGATCAGCATGCCAAAGAAGACGAGTTCCTTCATCCATTTGTCGTTGATTTGACCGCTGCCTTTGACATTGCTGTTCCAGTGATAGACATTCTTCGTGAGATTGAACGGGCCATAGCAGGCAGTATTGATCGTCATAACACTCAGCAACACCGTCGCGGCAACAATTCGACGACCGAATCTGCTCATCATCCTCTCCTTTCGTCAGAATGATCGTGCCGTCTCATTCGTGGTGCGAGCCCTCATCTAGCACAATATACAATCGGGCACAACTATAGAACCTCTATAGTGATGTAACCCGATCTCCCAGTCGAATGTGCTTTGCCGACAGCTGTGCTCCGAGCGTGATCGTTCCCAGCATCCTAGGCAATGTGAGTCGTTTCGGACCTGCCGAGCCGGAGTTGAACAGCAACGTGTCACCGAACCATTCGTTCTTTGGTTGATGCGTATGGCCAAAGATACAGATGTCCGGTTGCGTACGATCGAGAAAGGCCTTTCCTTCTTTGGTCAGCTTTCCTGCTTCAAACACGACATGCCGGATCGCGATGCAGAAACCATTCAATTTGATGATAGCCTCTGTCGGAAAGCCGCTTGCTTCGTAGCGATCCACATTGCCGGAAACGGCTGTCACGGAAGCAATCATCTCAAGCTGTTCGATGACCGATCGGCTCCCGATATCGCCGGCATGAATAATATGATCCACCCCATGGAAATGACGCGCGATCGCCGGATCGAACAGGCTATGTGTATCGGCGATGACACCGAGGCGGATCGTCTGTACAGGACTCATGGAGGGGTCGGCACACCCTGCGACGCTCGGAGGTTGGTCCAATCGAATGTAAAGGGTTCGGGGTTCTGCTTCGGCATCTCTGCGAGCTTGGTTTTGAGGCGATCGGCTCTGGCATTGCTCATCGGATGGGTGGAGAGCCACTCAACCCGTCCCTCGTCTTTCTCTGCCAACCGTTGGAAGAAGGTGATCATGCCGGACGGATCGATCTTGGCGCGGTGGAGCAGCTGAAGGCCTGTGAGATCCGCTTCAGTCTCTTGCGCCCGACCGAACTTCAACGTCATCAGTTCAACACCAAGCTGCTTCATCACCCCACCCAATCCCGGCGGATTCCCCAGCACAATCGACACCACGGCCACAAAGCCCAGTTGCTTGATAATGCGTTCGAGTCCGTGCCGCTGCAGCACGTGGTTCAGCTCGTGCGCGAGTACCCCGGCCACCTCCTCACCACTCTCCGCTTTTTTCATTAGTCCGGTGAAGACGACGACATAGCCGCCCGGTAAGGCAAAGGCATTCACCACGTCGCTCTTCACGACTGTGACCTCGAATGTGTAGGGGTTATCCGGAATCTGGCTGGTCAAGCGATGGGTCATCTCGTGGACGGCTGCGACTGCTGGGCCCCCTTTCATGACCTCCTGACGAGCCAGGAAATCATGATAAGCAGATTCGCCCAGCTTCCGCTCCCACTCTATCGGAATTCGATCGACAGCAAGCTCTACCAGCAAATCGCTCCCGAACCAGAGACTCAGCACTAAGGCCACGAGAGTCCCCGCAACGAGACTCCACACCATCCGATGCCGTTGCCGCACCTGCCGAACCTGTTCCGCTGCTCGCTCAATCGGCCGGTTCAAATGGTCGGGCGCCGCTTGTCGGAACGCGCGAATGAGGTCGGAGTTTTTCAGATACAGCGTTCGCTGCCCAGCCGGCCCCGCCCATTGTATGACAAGCTGATCATGATTCAGCCCTCCTGCTGAGACCGCCATGTCTGAAAAAGGTACCGAGTCAGATTGGCGCTCAGGCATCTCAAAGAGAAAGGCAACCGTGAGCCCATGCGCTTCGACATGGATCAGGCAAGGCGAGCCACTGGCCGGGAATTCGTCGCCGAAACAGAGCGCATTGGGGGCTATAGCCATCGAATGATAGTCAACGGTCAATAGTCATTGGCCATTCGTGAAGAGCGGTCTTGCCCTTGCGCATGACTCTTTCAATCTTTCCAGTGACCAATGACAAATGACCATGGACTCGCCATTACTCCGATACGGGGATGAACTGTCGCACCCACGCGCCGAAGCCGCCAGGATTGCGGCTCTGAATGAACACAAGACCTGGCCCGCGGAATCGACAGACAAACCCTTCACCCGACGTGAAGCTGGCCACCCATCCGGACGTAGCTTTCTCGATGTTGTATGAGGTGGTGGTGGACCAAGCCACCAGATGGCTATTATCCACGATATATTCCTGGCCTGGCTTCAACTCGATCTTGTGCACGGCTCCGAAGCTGTTCAACAGAAGCATCCCCTTCCCGCTCATTTTCAGGATGAAGAAGCCCTCGCCGCCCAGCAATCCTCGGCTCATACTCTGCATTTGGCTGTCAATCGTAACTCCATCCGCACCAGCCAGAAATCCATCCTTCTGCACCATGTACTCGTTGACGCCATCAAGGTCTAGCACCACAATTTCGCCGGGCACGGTTGGGGCGAGCAACACCTCGCCGGGGCCTCGACTGGCCCGCAACGTCTGGAAGAAAAACTTCTCTCCTGTCAGAAACTTTCGTGACAGCGCTCCCAGAAATCCTCCCTCCATTTTGCTTTCGATATCAATGGTCGGCGAGCAGGCCACCATCGCGCCGGACTCTGCCTTGATATGCTCTCCCTCCCCCAGCTCCACACGCACCATCGGAAACGCCCCGGGATACAAAATCTCGCTTTTCATTCTGCATCTCCTCTATTCATTTTCCCCTCTGCAGTCCATGGGCGAAGCAGGTCGATGTCTCGTTGCGCGCGTGCAGCGAGCACCGCCCATCACCCGACTTTCAAATCGGACCTGCGTGCGCGGTGCGCGAGCAGAAGACACGACCTGCTCTGCCCATTCATCCTACCACCCATCCGTACACTCTCCGGCTCGGTTCCGGCCCCTCTTCCAGATAACTCATTCTAAGCCGACCGAGGGCGTCATTCGGAATCTCGCGCCGTTTAACCTCGACATCGACCCCAAACACTCTCGCCGAGTTTAATCCAAACACCTGTTCCTTTGCCCATCTCGTCAGAGGCTGATACCGATGCTTCTCGATCAAGTCCTGAGGGATCTGGAATCGCCGAAACGCTTCGATCTGCCATTGCGGTGTGCCATACCAGATGGAGTCGGTACCCCACAGGACGTGATCCATGCCGAAGGATCGGATAATCTGCCCCAGCAGATGCGCGCAGATCAACGGATAGGTCGTCACCAATTGCGCAAAGGTCGAACCCAGCTCCATATAGATATTGGAGATGCTCGGCTCCGCTTCCTTCATCCGGCAGAACTCCGTGGTCCACGGGATTTCACCGGTCTTCGCAAATATTTGATCGATCGATGCCACACCCCGGAGCCCAGAGTGATACACCAAAAAGTTGAGATCTGGAAAATCTTTGGCCGCCTTGATCAGATCTCTCGGATGGTTGAAGTCCGGCACGGGACCAAGGGGCAGTCCCTTGTGGACACATATCCGCTTCACCTTGAGCTTGCGCGCCTGTTCCAACATCGGATAGGCGATGTGTTCATCGTCCATGCGCCAGCCTCGGTCGAATCCCTTCGGGCAGGAACCGGTGTAGCATTTCCACGCGTCGACCTTGAGGGTTTCAGCCTGCATCGCCATAAATTCTCGATCAGCCGCAGCCAACTGAGGTGTCGCCAGACCGTGTGCCAGCATCCGTTGCGAAGCAGCCAACCGATTGATCTCATCCCGAATGTGTGCCATTTCCTTCGGTGGGACGACGGCTTCTTGCGGATAGGGGCCAGGCGGTGTACTGATCAAGCCCACGGTCGTTTCACTATCCAAAAACACTTCTTTCACAAAATTCTTCCATGACAGATCATCGAGGGTGCCTCGATCCCCCGCCAGTTTCGGGTTGAGCCCCGCTTCACGAATGTGCGTTCTCAACGACAGCAAAGCCTGTTTGGAAACGGCACCCTTCCGACCCGCTTCGGCATCGGAGGGATCGTAGTGGGAACTGACGTAGTGGGTCTGCACATCAAAGATAAAATACGGATCCCCCTGCTGCTCGGCATACGCCGCTGTTTCGAACAGCTCGACTTCGCCGATATTGAAAAAACGGCCGAATGCCTCGTTCATGGCCAGTAGCACAGCCGCCATCCCACTCGTGGTTTTCAAGAACTCCCGGCGTGTGACCCCTCGCCGAGCTGCCGCCTTTTCCACCAGCTCTCTCGTGACTGGTTCGACGCGAGCCTGCTGGCTCGTTTGACCGATCGGGAAAAACTCCTCGTTGGAGACGATCTGCGTCGGAAGAGGAGTGAGAAACGTCTTGCCCTTCTTCACGGAGAGACCTCCGAAACATCATCTTGGTGAATGCCTCGTGACTTCTTCAGCTGTCAGTGCCATAAACTTCAACGTCCGAGCGATTTTACCAGGAGCCGTAGGCTGTTCAAAAAAGCCGTTGTTCTCACCCGCCACCCCAGCGCGCCGAGACGCGCGTTTCACCGAGCAAGGCCGCAGCGAGCGAAAGGTCGAGGAGGTACATACCAAACTTCGCTTGAACCGCTCGCTTCAATCACATGCGAGCGGATAAGTACCTTGCCTTCGCCTTGCATACGTTGAGACCTTGAGCGAGGCGAGAACGAAGCTGGAGGAATTTTTCAACAGCCTGCGCTGATTGTGTGGAATACTCGACGCGCTGTCAAGCAAGCGCTGCACGGGTAGACCAGGAGGAGTTGAAAAAGCTTATCTGGACTTGGAGGAAGCCGTTGACGGTTTCGTCGGAACGGAAGACGTTTGTCCGATAGGAATCTCTACCACCACATCCGATTGAGGATCGGCATCTTGGTCTTTACCGTCATGTCCGACACTGTAGACGGCGCCCTTTTTCATGTTCACCAGCATCGGTAAGCCGGTGTAGGGGTCATAGAACTTCTGCCCCGCTTTCGCGATCCGTGTGAGGAGATCTCCATCTGCGGGGCCACGCCTGAGCCAAGCCTGTAAACTGGCGAGGCGGAGGCGGGCCTCTAAGTCGACCGTGAACCCGTTGTACAAATCCCATGCAGGCAGAGGGTCCAGACCGACGACATTCTCAATCGGATTGGTGAGATAGTCTATCAGGCCGGCGGCTGGAAAGTGGAT
>JBKKBQ010000008.1:0-21480 GCA_046714015.1 Nitrospira sp. | reverse complement strand
CCGCTTTCGGAAACGGTCAAGTCCCGTTACCCCAAGCACGGCCAGACGGTGCTCCATTTTGATAAGGACAGCACCATCGTGTTCGATGAAGACCTCTACTTACTTGAACAATTTCATTTCCATGTTCCCAGCGAGCACACGATCGATCAGAAGCACTACCCGATGGAACTGCATCTGGTGCATCACAACGACCGTCATGAGGTGGCGGTAGTTGCCGTCTTTATGGAAGAGGGGAAACACAACCCGTTTTTCGAAACATTCTTGGAGCATGCTCCTGCTAAGGTTGGAGAAGTCACCGACGATCATAACCATACGGTCAACCCAATGCATCTCTTGCCTGAACGCCGCACCTACTACCGTTATTCCGGCTCCTTTACCACTCCACCCTGTTCTGAAGGCGTTATCTGGGCGGTCATGCAAGACCCCATCGAAGTCTCCGCCGAACAGATCCAGAAATTCCGCACTCTCGTGGGGGGGCATGATAATGCGAGGCCACCCCAACCTTTGCATAAACGCTTCGTGCTGGAGTCGAATTTTTCAATTACCACGACGACGACAAAGAAATGACTTTGTCGCCGCAAAACAGTTCTATTATGGAGGCGTTCTTCGATCTAGTATAGGAGGTCTTGCTCGACTAACCGACAGTCTTACCGTCGAAATCAGTTTCATAGTCCCCTCTTCTCAAAATCCCTCACCGGCTTTAGAGTTCGACTTTATCTAAAGCAGGTGCACACCGACAATATGCGCAAGAATAGCCATCAGCCTGGACATTGGGCACTCAGGACGCTGCACTGATCTTTTCAGATTGGCCATAGTAGCTGACCTCTTCTTTTCCGAGCACCTGGTTCGCTTGAGTATCGATGAGGAAGTGCACTACACCGTGTACGGCGATCGCAAAACAGAGGTTTGGGAAACTCTTGCGCGATGGAGAAGTGAGGACCAATTGCGGCCGATAACGAACCGACCCCTAACTCACGGGACTACAGATTGATGAACAACTGCAATAAGATGACATGGTTCATCTGGTTTGCAAGGTTGGGAATCGACCGGCTGTTAAGGAGTTGATTTTGGTAGCCCACGTCAATATTGAAATATTTTGAAAACGTTCGGTTGATCCCGACAAAGACCCGGTTTTGATCAAAACCGGCCGCCGGCCCGCGCGAGTCGACCGTGTTCAGGTGAATGAAGATTTCGTCCGAGGCAACGAGGGCCCATTCCGGTGCCATAGGTAAGGTGTACATCCCGCGTAGTGCGGTTCTGAACCGTACTGCAGTGCCGTCCACATGCTCGATCCAACGCTCCTCAAGGCGCGTGCGGCTGGTAATCTTGAAAGAATCGAATTTACGCGTATACAACACCTGCTGATAGATACGGCTTTCTTCAAAGAAAGGCGACTGAGGTGGTGTATGCCTCTGATTATAGTTTCCAACCCAGGCATAGCCTTGCCAGATAGAGACATTCTCCGTCAGTTGATAGCCAAGTGCAGGACGAAGTAACAATTGATCAATATGACCGCCATCGTCCAGATCTGCGAAGCGCGGTTGGACTTCCATGTAAGCAAGCAAGGATGAAGGCAGCTTCACCGTCAGAAACACAGGTGACCACAAGCGAAAATCCTGACTGAATGTCGAGGGGGACTGTGCGAAGGCTCCCCCACCCGCGATCAGCATCCAAGCGAGAACCACAATTGCGATCCCCCGTCTTCTCTTGCGCATTTGCTGACCGGCTGCTGCACGCTGCATGACTCCTCCTTAAGCAGGTGAATGGCTGCCACACTCGAGAAAACTCCGCAGACTGTTCTCGAGGCCGACGATCACCCCTCCTGTATTTCTCGCCTCACGATGAGTTCCTGTAAGATTGAGGTTAGAGGTTTGTGCTTCATCTTGGGCAAACCTTGTACCTCGTCCACCAAGAGAAACGCTAGGCAAAAATTTGAGGGATGAGACTCGTCTGGTGCCAAAGATTGCGCCCGGAGCGTGATTGTGCTAGCTACTCATCATGCTGCACATTTCATCGTCCATCGCAATCCCGGATCACGAGGTCGAGATCCACGCCATACGCTCGCAAGGCGCGGGGGGGCAGAACGTCAACAAGGTCTCAACCGCCGTCCATCTACAATTTGACATTCGTGCGTCATCGTTGCCTCCGTTCTATAAGGAAGAACTGCTCAAGCTGCGCGATCACCGCATCTCAGGGGAAGGTGTGATTACGATCAAGGCTCAGCAATATCGGACGCAGGAGCGAAATCGTGATGACGCGCTGGAGCGGCTTCGCCTCTTGATTCAGAGCGTCGCCGTACCGCGAAAGAAGCGACGAGCCACGAAGCCGACGAAGGGTGCTCATGATCGACGAATTGAGTCGAAGAAACGGCAGGGGCGCTTGAAGGCGTTGCGGAAAACGCTGGACTAGTCTTGATCGCGATCCGATCAAGACCAATATAGCAGCAGAAAGTTTAGAATTGAGCTTTGTAGCTCGCTTTGGCGGCGTTGGCCTGGAGCTGTTCAAGCATGGCTCGTGCTTCAGTGCTAAAATCTGCTTGATTATCCTTCTGAGCAATGGCCAATGCATCAGACGCGAGCGTCACCGCTTCGTGATGCTGGCCGTGTTCACACCGGACTTTGGCAAGAGCCAAGCGTGCATTGACGGCTTTTGGCGCTCGACTGATAACCTGTTGGAGGAGCGCTTCGCCTTTTTCTACATCACCGCCCAATATTCCCGGCAACTTCACCAATAAGGTCCCCTTGGCCGAAATGGCTTCCAAGTACTCAGGATTCAGTTCAAGCGCACGGTCGAGTTCCTTCATCATGCGGCGGAGTCCAAAGAGGGAGGTGACGGATTCTCCATCTACACGGAGCAGCTCTCCCAGATTGCAAAACAGCGCAAAGTGGGCATCGGCACTTCCCTCATTCGCTGCGACCGCACGCTCACCCAGCGTCTGTCCCCGTTGAAAATGGCCGAGACGCGTCGCACGGTTCACGGCCAGTCTCCCGCGATGACATTCTTCGAGAGCCTGTTTGGCAAGATGTTCCCTTGACTCCTGTGCTGAAGGCACCATCGGCATGAAAAACAGGCCGCTTGCCAGGATACCCACCAGGACAAGAGTGTTCGTCAGCATCATTCAAACATCAACTGGAAGATGTCGACAACCGAGTAAACGGCTGAGGTGGCAGCAAGCAAGGTGCCAACTGCCGTGCCTACGCATGTGCAACCGATTGATAAATTGAAACCGTCTTCGTGGAACTGCTTTTATGTTACCAACACAGGCGGCTGATGGACAAGTGGAGACCAACATGTGAAGCGGGAGGTACGAGTTACCTTCATCACCTCGTCTAGCAAGCTGCGCAAAAACTCATTCTGACCTCGGTAGCTATCACAGATGTTGATCTTTGAGACGACGCTGGTCTTCGGTCGTCGATGGGTCAGGAGATCCCTTGTTCACCGGGTGCCATCATGCCCAAAATATTGAACCCGCCGTCGACGTAGATCACTTCACCGGTAATGCCTCGTCCCAACGAGCTGACCAAGAACAAGGCTGTGTCGCCGACCTCTCCCTGTTCAGTTGGCCGACGGAGCGGCGCAAATTCCTTATGCAGATCGACCATCTTGGTGATACCCGAGACGCCGCGCGCGGCAAGCGTCTTAATCGGCCCTGCGGAAATCGCATTCACACGAATGTTCAGTGGACCAAGGTCATACGCCAAATAACGGACCGCGGCTTCCAGCGCGGCTTTGGCGACACCCATCACGTTGTAGTGAGGCACGACGCGCTCGCTACCGAGATAGGTGAGCGTCACAACAGATCCGCCGGCGGTCATTAACGGTAACGCTGCGCGCGTGACGGCGACGAGAGAATAGGCGCTGATGTCGAGGGCCATCGCAAAGCCCTGTCGAGTGGTATTCACGAATTGACCGCTCAGCTCTTCCCGGGGAGCGAACGCCAGGGAGTGGACGAGAAAATCGATTTGACCGACTTCCTTCTGCACCTGCTGCATGAGCGACGTAATCTCACCATCATTGCTCACGTCGCAGGGAAATGCTTTCGCGCCGGGTAAGGTGGCCGCAAGCTCCTCCACGTTTTGCTTCAGCCGTTCGTTCTGATAATTGAAAAGGAGCTGCGCTCCCTGGCCGGCCGTCGATTGCGCGATGGCCCAGGCGATGCTGTGTTTGTTGGCCACACCGATGACGAGTCCTTTTTTACCCTTGAGTACCATCGGCACAGTTCTCCTTTTTTGAAGATCGATAAGAGTGGTCAGCGGCAAGACCGGTTGACCGGAATTCCTATTTCGCACATGCCTCGCTCTCGCACGCCTAACCATGGAACTCGGGTGCCACGAGAAGCGTTCCAGCGTAGGGGACGGAAGATAGCACGATTCGGTCTTGCTGTGAAATACGACATGTGCAACAGAATCCACGCATGCCGATTTGAGGCAGTTTAGCTGAGACCGACTCCATTCTGCCCCAAGAATTCTACCCAAACACTTTATGGTACC
This sequence comes from Nitrospira sp., assembly GCA_046714015.1. Taxonomy (GTDB): domain Bacteria; phylum Nitrospirota; class Nitrospiria; order Nitrospirales; family Nitrospiraceae; genus Nitrospira_D. Next base: position 16,990 of record JBKKBQ010000008.1, on the reverse strand, counting down.
CCCTTAGAGCATCGTGGCACTGTGCTAAAACTTCCTGATTACTCGGCTTTATAAGGCCGTCAGACTGAAAAAGAAAGGGTGGCACCAAGTTTGCTCACCTATCTCGATAGGTACCGAATAATCGGTGCAAACTACTTCAAGGAGGTAATACTTATGAAGCGCATGTTGATGGCAATCATGGCAGTGGCAGTGGCAGTAACGTTCAGTGCTCCGTCCTTTGCTGGGGATAAGCCGAAAGAAGAGAAGAAGGGCAGCAAGTTTGTTGAGATGATCAACGCAGAGGAGAAGAAGAAGGACGGCAAGGCCGACGAAACCTTCGGTGATCAGAAGAAGGAAGAGAAGAAGGGCAAGTAAGGTTTTTGGTTGGAAAGGCTAGCAACTGGGGCACTTCCCACTTCTTTCTCACTCTCTTCGATGGAAGTGCCCCAAGCCGTCTTTGGAATGCCTCAAGCTATGCTCCAGAGATGGAAACCCTCCTTGGACTAACGTGGTTTAGCGCTTCTCACGTTCCCGAAGGTAGACGGCTTGTAATCCTACGATCGTCTTCCCATCTCGGATAGTTCCATCCTGAATTCCGGCGATAGCCTGATCCAGCCGCATTTCCACAATCTCTAACACCTCATCCCGATCCAGTTGCTGACGCCCTTTGGTGAGACCGGTGGCCTTGTAGACATGAATCACTTCGTCCGCAAAACCCGGGGCCGTAAAGATACTCGAGAGCAACTCAAACGAGGACGCGCGATAGCCGACTTCTTCCTCCAGTTCCCGTGCAGCACAGTGCAACGGATCTTCACCGGGAGAAAGTTTTCCCGCTGGAATTTCATAAATGAATCCGCCGGCAGCATGCCGGAACTGCCGGATCAAGACCACCGTCCCATCATCCTTGATCGGCACGACCGCGGCAGCCCCCGGATGGCGGATGGTTTCGAGGTCAATCGTCACCCCATTCGGTAACTGGACGGTATCGACGTTCAGTGTCACGACTTTGCCTGTGTAGATATTGCGAACCATTTGATATCACCTTCAGTTCATGGCTTTCGGCTGTTTGCTGACTGCTGAACGCTGATGACGATGCCTCGGCTACTAGGAGAGACGTCTATAGAAGGCCGGCTTCACAATCTTCGCCGGAACCGCTTTTCCTCGGATATCGATGAAAAGGTCCGTCCCGAGTGTGGCATACTCGGGAGAAACATACCCTAAGCCAATCCCCTTCTGGAGAAGAGGGGAAAGATTGCCGCTGGTGACTTCTCCGATGGGAGACTGGGGTGAGGATGATGAAAGAATCGTGAACCCGTGGCGAGGGACCCCTTTTTCCAGCAATTCAAAGCCGACAAATCGTCTGGACAGGCCTGCTTGTTTTTGAGTCAACAAGACGGGCTTTCCGACAAACTCCCCCTTCTCGAAACGCACGGCCCATTCCGCTCCAGCCTCGATCGGCGTCCTGCGTTCATCAATATCGTTGCCATAGAGCAGATAGCCCATCTCGAGACGCAGAAGATCCCGTGCGCCGAGTCCTGCCGGTTTCAGACCGAATGACTTGCCTGTGTCCATCAGTTTGTCCCAGACTGTGCCGGCTGGTCCGTACACATAAAACTCGTAGCCGAACTCTCCGGTATAGCCCGTTCGGGCCGCCAGACACTCCACACCCGCGACTCGCACCATCGTGGACTCTCTGAGCTTGAGCTGATCCAGCTGTGACAATCCGAGCGACGCAACGATTGCCCGCGCAGCTTGGCCCTGCAAGGCGATCTGCGCGATCTCTGCTGAACGGTCGAAGACCTGACAGTCAGAAGCTCTCCGACTGTGCTCCGCAAGCCACGAGACGATCTTGACTCGATTGGACGCATTGACGCATAGAAGAAATTCTCCGGCCCTCGCCGACCGATAGACGAAGATATCGTCCTTGATGCCACCCTGTTCGTTGCAAATCATCGAGTACTGCGCCTGCATGGGCCGCAGCGCCGCGAGATCGTTGGTAGTCATGCGCTGAAGGAACGACTCTGCGCCGGAGCCAGTCACGACAATGCGTCCCATGTGGCTGACATCGAAGAGCCCAGCCTTACTGCGAACCGTATAATACTCATCCACCACGCCGCTGTACTGGATGGGCATTTCCCAACCGGCAAAGTCGACCAGCTTGGCGCCAGCAGCGCGATGTTCTGCGATGAGAGGGGTCTGTTGCATGATGGCTCTTGCTGACAAGTGTGCAGGCCGGAAGGCTTACTAGTGTTTTGAGATCGGACCTGTCAGCTTGTCACCACAGTCCTTGCCGGCTCGCCTACCGCACCCCAAGCAATTCGACGTCGAAAATCAGCGGGGCGTTCGGTGGGATCACTCCACCGGCTCCGCGCGATCCATATCCTAAATCAGAGGGGATGGTGAGTTTGCGCTTCCCTCCCACCTTCATCCCCTGCACCCCTTCGTCCCAACCCCTAATGACCCGCCCGGCACCGAGCGGAAACGAGAAGGGCTGTCCACGATCGACGGAACTATCGAACTTTTTTCCGTTTTCCAGCCAACCGGTATAGTGGACGTTCACCGTCTTTCCGGCGACCGCCGCATCACCGGTACCAACCACTTGATCGACATATTTGAGTCCAGAGGGCGTTGTGACTTCCTGATTATTCTCGGCCATGGAACCTCCTACTCCCAATGAGAATGTCAGCACCAACATCGCCACGAGTGATGAAAAGGACAATGATTTCATAGCATCTCCTCCTTCCACTGTATGGCATGGTCAGGATGGTTGGGTCAACCCGAAGAACTAGCGGTCCCGTTCGGCGAAAAGCGCGATGCTGGCCGTGTACCCGTGCAAGAAGTTGCGGTGTCCGATGGGCCCGATCTCGCCTTGTGCAAAGAACCCCGCGATGGGAATCGGTCCCAAAAGTTTCGTGGTCGCAGCCGCATCATGGTTCGGCCGTCCAAAGAGCCCCCGACCACGGCCGCAACAGCTGAACATGAGCGCGCCGAGCGCAGGATGCCGATGGCCGGCTCGGTCGGTCGCCAGAAGCGCGTTCAAATCTTCCGTGGCTGATTCCGCGTCGCGCAGGTGGAACTGTACGGTCTGGCCTTCTTGCACCACATCGCCGATCGCAACGGCGCCCGTGGTGCGGTCGGCCCCGAGCAAATTCCGAATGAGAAAATCTCCGCGCTCGAACCGGTTCCGATGTTCGTCGATCACGATCCCGAGATGAAGCGCCCGATGCGCCCGTTGTCGGTCGTCCTCCGCCAGCGATTCGAAGACGGCCTGTAACCGCTCCAACGCCGGCGCACCCCCGAGTTCATGAATCAGATTGCGTTCGGCCTTCGTCACAACGAACCGGTCGCCGATCAATCGACAACCCTGGGAGATGATCGGCCGAATCTCCACGGCTCCCGAGAGACGGACACCCACGAGCCCGCCATCGAGAACGTGATCGTTGAAGATCAACCGATTCATGCCGGCCTCTTGCCCACCTCCGGCCAATCCTCCGATCGCCTTGGCACTGGGATAGCGCTCTTCCAAAATCCCAAGGATATCTTGAACCGGCGCGGTGAAGGGATCGGAGAGCAGGAGGAACGACGCATCGTCAACCCCCGGCTCGGGCCATCCCGAGAGGTGAAACTGATCCTGCGTCGGTGAAAACGACGATCGCAGCGGGTGCAGATGAACGTTGGGAAGGACGGCGGCCCAGACGGTGATCGCCGGGGCGGTTTCCAATTCCTCGGCTCCGGCAATCACGCCCTCTCCGCTACAGCCGATCAGGAGGTTCGGACGAAGCGTCTCTGTGATCACCTGCGCCAAGAGGTCGGCCTCGGCTGCATGATGGGCAGAAAAGAAAACGCAGGCAAGATCGATCGGGGTAGCATTCAGTTGCGCCCGAAGGTCCTCGGCCACAGCTCGAGCGGCAAATTCCGTTTCTCCTATTTTCGAGAGGGCCACTGCAAATTGCAAGGTCGCGCCTCATGATGTGGAAAGACAGGTGAGCCCGGCATGAGCACAGTCACGAGAGCTCGAAACGTGCTTGGAGTCAGACTCCTGGATCCATCCGCTGGGCTCTGGTCTGCGCGAGCTTCTTATAGTAGCGCCACAGGTACGAATGGTAATCGTCCACCTGCGCCAGGAGGTAGTGCAGTTCCGTCGGGTCCTCGGTTTCCAGAGCATGGACCATCCGCGCTTTCAAGAACTCTCCGAAGGCTTCAGTCTTTTGCAACGCTGTCAGCAGTTGCAAGCCGCCCCCGATCTGATAGTCGCCCATGCCACCCCTCCTGGTTAACGCCCCGCAGAATAACGAGGGACTTGCCACATTTGCAAGCTGGGCTCACTGTACAGCAAGCGCCCAGCAGTCGGGTGATCAGTCTCGTCGTGAACCAGATAAAAGTGTCTTGAGGCGGGCGAGGTCGATGGCTTCAATGCGGTGATTGTCGCGGCCTGTGACTGTAGAGGCCATGGTGAGGGCATTGATGATGGCCTCTTCAGTCGCTTCCACGGTGGCGGTAATCAGCGGATTCAGGTGGGTGTCGGCGAGGTGCGTCAGGCTGTACGTCGGATCTTTCGGATAGTGCGGGATGACGTTGGCCGTCGAAAACGCAAGCATGAAATCGCCGCTGCCGTGCCGTGCGGTCGATCCGGTGCGGGCCAGGCCCAGCGCGGCGCGCTTGGACAGTCTGGTGAGCTGCCGGCTGTCGAGCGGCGCATCAGTGGCGATGACGACGATGATGGAGCCTTCGCTGTGGCCTGGCGAGATTGATTCGGACATTTGCTGTGGCGGATCATACTGCCTGCCCACGGCGACGCCGACGACGACGAGTTCCGGTCTGCGACCATGATTGGCATTGACGAGCACGCCGACCGTGTAGCCGCCTTCCTTGTCCGGGAGTTTCCGGGAGGCTGTACCGATTCCTCCCTTGAATCCATAGGAGATCATGCCTGTGCCTGCGCCCACAGTCCCTTCCTTCACCGGACCGCCGCCGGCGCCGTCCAAGGCAGCCATCACATCCTGCTCGGACACATGGCGGCCTTGAATATCGTTCAATCGCCCATCGTCGCATTCGGCCACGACCGGCGTGAGGGTATCGTCGGAGATGCCGATCTCCGGATAGTGCCGGATCATCCAACTCATCACGCCGTTGGCGACGCGCGGGACGTTGAGAGTATTCGTGAGCGCGATGGGATATTCGAGGAAGCCTGATTCGGCCACCCATGAGAGGCCGGTCATCTCGCCGGTCCCGTTCAGGACGAAGGCGCCGGCCGGCACTTTCTTGCGCCAGACGTCGTCGCGCGGAATCACGACGGTGACGCCTGTTCGCACTGGCCCCTGTCCCGGCTTTAGCGAACCTTCCCCTCTGATGAGTGTCGTATGACCGACTTTCACTCCCGCCACGTCGGTAATCGCGTTGAGGGGGCCTGGTTGATATTGCCCAATCACGGCGCCGATCTCTCGTAGACGTCGGCGCTCTTGTTCCGACTCCGCTGCTGCAGTGGAAAGGCATCCGGCGATGACGCCAGCAAGGCCCGACAGGATCAGCAGGCGAACGATCCCTTGCCCGGTGACTGGCGTGGGAAGCCTGGCACTAGACTTCATGCGTACTCCCCTGATGCGGAATCCGGACATCGATCGTCGGATGTTCTGCGTGGATTGCGGCGCCCAACGAGAGGGCCTGTTTCTCTTCACCGTGTACGATGAAGATGGTGCTAGGCCGTGGGTCGATGGCTCTGACGTAGGCTAACAAATCATTGCGGTCGGCATGAGCGGACAGGCCGTTGAACTTGACGATATGAGCCCGTCTTGGCGTTGGCCGGCCGAAGATCGGGACGACATCCCAGCCCTCGACGAGCTTGCGGCCAAGGGTGTGTTCGGCTTGAAATCCGACAAACACAATGATGTTCGCCTCATCTTGAATCGCATGTTTGAGATGATGAATGACGCGCCCCCCCTCGCACATGCCCGAAGAGGAGATGATGACACAAGGTCCGCGCATGGCATTGAGACGCTTGCTGTCTTCCGACGAGGATATAAAACGGATATAGCGTGATGCAAAGACATCGCCACCAGATGAGAAGGTCTTCATGGTTTCGTTGTCATAACATTCTGGGTGCCGCTTGAATACTTCCGTGGCCTTATCGGCGAGCGGCGAATCGATATATATGGGAATGGGCTCGACGCGGCCCTCGCCGACCAGTTCCTTGATGCGCATCACCAGTTCCTGCGTACGCCCGACCGCGAAAGCCGGGACGATGATCTTGCTCTTGTGTTGCCGCGCGTGAGCGATCAGATCTTGGGCTTTCTGCTTCATCTCCTCGCCTACCTGTTCGTGCAGTCGGTCACCATAGGTAGATTCGAGAATCAGGACGTCGCAGGGAGGCGGCGGTTCAGGATCGCGCAGGATCGGCATATGGGATCGGCCTAGATCGCCACTGAATAAGACCGTGGTGCTGTTCCCGCGCGCCGTATACTTCACGCGGACGGCAGCGGATCCCAGGATATGGCCGGCATCATGAAACGAGGCCATCAGGCGCGGTGCGATCTTGAGTAGATCACCATATCGTTCACCCACAAACTGTCTGACTATCTTGCGAACGTCGCCCCCGTCATACAACGGCTGAATGCAAGATTGTCCGCGCCTCTGTTCTTGTTTGTTGACATACCGGCAATCGTTCTCTTGAACACGAGCCGAATCGTCAAGCATGATGCCGGTCAGGTCGGCCGTGGCTCTGGTGAGATAGACTTTCCCGGAAAACCCCTGCCGAGGTAAGACGGGCAAGGTTCCTGAATGGTCGATGTGCGCATGCGAGAGCAAGACGGCTCCGAGAGACTTCGGTTCAAAGCCCAAGTCCCGGTTTCGTCGAACGGCTTCTTCTCGGCGTCCCTGAAAGAGCCCGCAATCGAACAACAACCGGAAGCCGGGTACTTCCAACATATGCCGACTTCCGGTAACTGAACGAGCGGCCCCGTAGAACGAGAGGTTCATGTTGTAGTCACACCATTATGCCGTACGATCAGATCCCAAATTTCTTGTGCCGTCTCGGCGTAGTGAAACAGGCTGAGATCCGTCTGCGTGATGAGCCCGCACTCAACGAGCAGCTGCCAGTTGATCACGTGCTCCCAAAACTCCCGCCCAACCAGCACCACTAAAACGCTCTTGGTTTTACCAGTCTGGAGTAGTGTCAGTGTTTCAAACAATTCATCGAGCGTGCCGAACCCGCCGGGAAACGCGACGAGTGCTCTCGCACGAAGCAAGAAGTGCATCTTTCGGATGGCAAAATAGCGAAACTGAAAACTGAGCCTGGGCGTGATGTACGGGTTGGGATGCTGCTCGTGCGGGAGGATAATGTTGAGCCCGATCGATTTGGCGCTGACGTCGGCTGCTCCCCGGTTGGCTGCTTCCATGATGCCGGGACCCCCTCCGGTTACGATCACGTAGTGGCACTTCCCAGCAATTTGACAGGCGGACGACACCAATCGACTGAATTCCCTCGCCACATCATAATAGGTTGCGAGCTCGAGCTGTCGTTTGATGATCGCGACTCGTTGTTCGCGGATGCGATCGTCCGGAACCTGAGCCGCGTGCTCCTCCGCCAAACGGAGGGCCTCCTTCATAGCCGCCGGCTCTTGAAGCCTCGCACTGCCGAAGACGACGATGGTCGATTGTATGCCTTCCTCGCGCTGAATCAGCTCCGGTTTCAATAGTTCCAGCCCGATGCGAATGGGACGAAGCTCGTCCCGTTGAAGAAACTCAAAGTCCTTATCGGCCGGGATGTAAGAGGAGGAGGTCACGTCAATAGGCGGTGGCGGCGTGCGATCGGACGATCGTGGCTCCATGGGGCACCATTATAGCGGGGCCACTGAACGGCGGCAATTCTCTAAGGAAAGCCTACTTCTTTGTTGTGAGACAGGAGGGCTAATCTCTGAATGGCCAAACCAAGAACTCGGATGACCGTGAGTGAAAAGCAAAGGCGTGATCGCGCACAATCCAGTCTCCATCATAGGTAACTTGGAAGACATCCGTGCCTATCCCGCCACCTCCCATATCGAGGTCAGGTGTAAAGAAGGGTATGAGAAAACGAAGTCCCCATCCGTAATTCGCTTTGAAATACTTACCATCCGTAAAGTAGTACCGGGTGATGATTTGATCTTTAGAAGAGAGTATGGCGTTTGGTGCACCAAGTCTCTCGACGACCGCCGAAAGATCGGTCTTGCCAGGCACGATAAAGATCACATCTTCGGTGGAAATAATCTGATTAAGCGTCACTCGCCGCACTGTCACGGGACCATCTGCGCATCCGTTCAATGACGTGAGCGCCAGGGCTAGGGTCAGACAAATACACAAATTTCGCAGCAGCATGAAGTGAGATAAGGAATTAGTGGAAGGGCCAGTCGAAAGGCCAGAACTGAAACTCGAGGGGGCCTTTTCGTTTTCCAGAGACAACTTCTTCTACGACTCCTGATCCATTGAGGATAACAAAGGTGTCATCGCTTTTGATGTTGGTACGAGAGAAGACGAGCACAGACCCCGATTTCACATCGAAGTGAAAGTAGTGAAAGATTTCTCGACCATTGGCTTCGATGATACGGTCTGGGGCGCCCAACACCGCGGCAACGTCTGCTCTTGTGCTGATTCCTTTTTGAATTGTTGCGATGTCACCTTGGCCTAACTCTTCCCCATAGTTTCCGCGGATAAAGGCACATCCCGTCATGATCACAAAATTCAGAATGAGGATCCCGAGAACGAAAGGCTTCATGGAGTCACCTCTGTGGCTTTTCACGGTAAAGTTTTGGATGGAGCGAATACAAAATCATGTTCATAGACCAGATACGGCGATGTGGACAATCCCACACGCTGATAGATGGTTTGAGCCCTGTGGTTATCGCGCTCCACGTACAATCTGAGTCCGCAGACCCGAGGATCAGCTTTGGCTTTCAGAAGGACATGATTGTGCAGGGCTCGAAAGACCCCTCGTCCACGGTGGTCCGGATCAACATAGACGCTCTGAATCCACCAAAAGACCCCGTTCCGCCAGTCGCTCCATTCGTACGTAATCATGAGTTGGCCGATCGGCTTGTGCCTCATGCCTTCTGGAAGTTCGGCCACAACATAGAATCCATACTCGGTACTTTCTAAGATTGCAAGGGTCCCCTTGCGCAACGTGGCAAGGTCGAGCCGGCGACTCTCTGTTTCGAGTGCCATCGCCCTATTGAACTCGATGATGGTGTCCGCGTCGTCTCTGGTGGCCGGCTTGATATGGAGGCTCTCAAGCGTCATGAATCATGAGGGGAGCGATGGCGATGGGTCGAGCCATCCGTTCTTAGGCTTATAGAACCCGGCTGAAAACTCCATTTTCATCGCGTCTTCGACAGGAAGATTGATCGGCCGCAGCGCAGGTTCCGGGACGAAGGCGAGGAAACCGGTAAAGGGGTGGATGGCGGTCGGGACGAACACCATGAAGAGGGTGTGGGAGGGTTCGACCTGAACGGAGGGGGGCGCCATGCCCATCACAAATCCCAATGCCCAACATCCATCGCGAGGAAATGGAAAGGCGACGACCTTGCTCCGTCCGAAGCGAGAGCGAAAATTCAGGAGGTCTGTCATGCCCTTCAGAGTGAGATAGATACTTTGCACCAGGGGAATCTGTTCAATCCGACGCTCCAGTCTTGCTAACAAGCCTTGCCCGATGACATGGTCGCCGATGAGTCCGGCAGCAATGACAAGCGTGACCAATAGGAGCAGGCCGAGGCCGGGGATGGGATCCGCCATGTATCGACCGACCAACTTATCGAGTGTCGTGAAGAGGGTCGAGAGGATCAAGAACGTAGCCCAGGCCGGGACCAAGACAATGAGGCCCGCCATGCACGTCTTCCAGAATGCTCTAATCATGACGACACATCCTTACATAAAAACATGTTGAGTGTAGCAGAAATCGCGGCGGAGGAGGAGTTCCTTATAACAGCTTGCGCCTGGCTGTCTTGATCGATTATTCTACCGGTGGTAACTCAGTGGGAGATCGACGGTCATGAGTATTGATAAAGAGCTCTTGGCGATCCTCTGTTGCCCGGAGACCAAACAGGCGGTGAGTCTGGCTGAGGAGTCTCTCATTCAGAAGGTCAATGCTGCTGTCGCACGGGGCGAGGTGAAGAATGTGGGGAACCGACCCGTGTCTGTGGAGCTCGACGGCGGTCTGATCCGCGCCGATCGGAAGATCCTCTACCCCATCCGTGATAACATTCCTGTGATGCTGATCGAGGAAGGCATTCCACTCGAAGAAATTCGTTGACCAGCCGATCACGCACTTCTCGGCCTTTGCGCAGTTGGCCAAGAGGTCGGCGACTGTTGCTATTGAGCTCCGCTCTATCCCTCCATGGAGTCCCAGACATACCGTCTCCGGCTATCGTCGTTCAGCCGGATCGTGCCCTTCTAGGTCAGGCTCGAAAGCGGTGACCGGCTTCGCGCGACGTTTCAGTGGATGACGAGAACAGGGCGAGTGGGGCGGTGGCGGGTTCCCCGAACGGCTGTATCGATGTTGAATGAGTCTACGGAGCGACGATCTGAACGGTCTTGACGGGATTGTCCGTCTTCGATCCCGTAGAGGTTCCACAGTGACTGCAGAGATACTCATAAAGATTTCCGGTCGGTAGAACAAGCAGGAGTCGTTCTCTTGTCGGGGTCGCCACTCGGCACCGAGGACAGAACAGGAGAGAGGCATTGAGTGAGCTGAATTGCTCTTGTGGAGCATCTCCAGATGGGCGTGACCGGCTTCTGGGGATGCGGTGGGGACCAGGAATCCATTGGCTACCTGGTTTGCGTGTGGGTGGAAACATGGTTTTATCTTAGTGAGAATGGGAAGTGTTGGTCAAGAGTTACTCAATTTCAGCTTGGAGCAGGCTGAAGATCGGCTTGCCTGGCAATGGACGTCACCCCAGGCTGATCCTATTGACCTCACACCTTGGATTGACTAGAGAAGGCGGGGCCGTGCCTCGGCTTTACGAAGAGAGGAGGCAGGCGCCCTGTGATTCTAAAGGACCGTATTAGACGGTGGTCTTGGCGGACTCGATCTCAGTTGCTGTGATGAGGCTGGAGAGGTAATCGGCAACGAAATTGAGAGCTTCCTCCCGTCCATCAGCCCGACGGCCTTTCTCTCTTCGCTGTACGGAGAGTTCATGTTCCAAATCGGATTTGACTTCGCCCAGGATACGCTGCAGGGAAGATGGCGTCAGGTTAGTATCCATGTCCTCGAGCTCCTGACAGCGATCGAGAACCCAGTTGAGGCCTTCAATACGTCCGGCGTAATGCTCCTGCTCGGCGGTATCGATCCTTGCCATCGCGGTGGCGAAGGTCTGTGCTTCGTAAATCAAATTGTAAAAACTGGTAACGGCTCTTTGTAACGATGGATTCATAATACTCCTCTTCCTTTGGTGAACCCTAATTATACATGAGATTGGAGTGCCGACAAGGAGTATTTTTCGTTGGGATTCTTTATGTGAACAGGAGGGAATGGAATTCGTTCATAAATCCATAATAGAGGGACGCGAAATCCTTCAAACAGTCCGGGCTCGTTTCCTTCAAGCGTTTGAAGAAAAAGACCTGTGTGCGGGGATCGAGCTGCTCGAGGAGTTGGCTCAGCTGCGCCATGGAATAACTGCCGGCGGGAACGCTGAGAATATAATGCACAAGGCGTTCGACGAACTGCTGAGCGACATATTCACTATTCAGATAGCCATCCGGGAATTTACCGGAAGCAAGAAACTCATCAAATGGAATGGCCTGCGCAGCAAAAGGAACCGATTGCTGCTGATGTGATGTCACGCTGGGAGTGCTCCACAATGGAATAGCAAAGACACCGTGATTAAAACTGTACTGGACGCTGTCTATCTCGTCAAGTGCGCAGAAGATGCAGTGGTGGTGAGCCGAAAGACCGATGTTTCAGGATAGATCGGCTCTAGAATATTCTGAACTATATACGTATGTCGTGGGTAGGCAACCGGTGAGGGCTTTGACTTCAGAGAATTGGCTGCTTGGAAATACTGCTGTACAAGCCTCCCTGAAATGGGACTCAAGCAATTGGTTCCTGGTGCAAAAACCGAAGGCCTCCTGTCCTGAAAGAAGCAGGGGGCGGAATCCCAGAAGGACTCCGCCCCCTTCGAACTCAGCACCTGTACCGAATTACAACCAGGTGACGCGCTCCGCCGGCCGGATGTAGATCGGCTCCTCGACCTGAATCCGAGCGACTTCCTTCCCCGACTTGTTGAAGCCCAACACGGTGTCGTTGTACATCTCGAACCGCTTCCCGTGAATCTGGGTTTCAAAGACTTTTGGCCCGGGAATGACATCGTAGCGGAAAACGATCTGCTGGCTGGCGCGCCAGAGCTGGAGTACGGCCAACAGTTCTCGGCTAGGCACGAGATACTTTTCAATGGCATTGTCCACACCTGGGCCGAACATCTGCCGAGCATAGCCCCGGGGGGAATGCCGTGGGGGAATGTAGAAGCCGTTGGGTTCGGTGCCCCATTGCGGATACAGCGGCAAGGCCACTTGCTCCACCCGGATCGCATAGTACAGCGGATGCCAGCGATCTTCGGCCCACAGGCCGTCCTCGCCGATCCGGACGAGGCTCTGCATGCGGATTTTTCCCACGCAGGCCGCCATGCAGCGCGTTTCCATCGGTTCGCCGCCGGTGAGGGGATCCTTTCCTTCGATGCGGGGATAACAGGCGATACACTTCTCGCTCACGCGGGTCGTGCCGCGGTACATGGGCTTCTTATAGGGACATTGCTCGACACATTTTTTATAGCCCCTGCAGCGGTTCTGGTCGATCAGGACGATGCCGTCTTCGGGCCGCTTGTAAATGGCCTTCCGTGGACAGGCCGCCAAGCAGCCCGGATAGGTGCAGTGATTGCAAATGCGTTGAAGATAGAAGAAGAAGGTCTCGTGTTCGGGGAGGCTGCTCCCGGTCATTCTCCGGGGTTCATCGCGCGAGAAGCCGGTCTTGTCGATGCCTTCGACCAGGGCACGCATCGAGGTCGCCGTGTCTTCGTAGATGTTGACGAACCGCCATTCCTGGTCCGTCGGAATATAGCCGATGGCGGCCTGGCCTACTTTGGCCCCGGCATCGAAAATGGTCATCCCTTCGAACACGCCGTAGGGGGCATGGTGTTTCCGCCCCACGCGGACGTTCCAGACTTGCCCGCCCGGATTGACCTGTTCGATCAGCTGGGTGATTTTGACATCGTAGAACTGGGGATACCCGCCATAGGGCTTGGTTTCCACGTTGTTCCACCACATGTATTCCTGCCCTTTGGAGAAGAGCCAGGTCGACTTATCGGCCATGCTGCAGGTCTGACAGGCCAAACAGCGATTGATGTTGAAGACAAAGGCAAACTGCCACTTCGGGTGTCGTTCCTCGTAGGGATACAACATCTTGCGTCCCAGCTGCCAATTATAGACTTCAGGCATGTTCTTCCTCCGTTAGGTGTAAGGCGTGAGGCGTCAGGTGAAAGGCTGCAACGGAGGATCCGTCTACACCCCTTACCCCTAACCCCTGACGCCTCACGGTTGTTACACCTTGATCTTGATATGCTCGCCTTTGAGCCACTTGATCATGAACTCATTTTCCTGACCAGGCGTGAAGCCGGTTCGCACCGGTTCCCACGGCCCACGAGCGCCGATCCCGCCGTCTTCCGCCTTGGTGATGCGGATGAGACATTCCTTCGGCACCGTGTTGATCGCATGGTGGTCCACTTGATAGCCCCATTTGAATTTCCAGGCAATGGCGTGTTTGCCGGGGAGCGAGTCGGTCTGATGCATGGGCATCAACCAGTTCCGCGTAAAGGACTGTTGCGCACCGTACCGGAAGTTGGACTGATAGCCGGTATCGATCGCGATCGCGCGGCCGTCAGGCCTAGTCTCGTGACCCTTGACCGATTTTGCAGTCGCCACGTACGGCGCATGTTTGGCCATGGTCACGTGGTATGGATACGCCGGGTTGTACTTGGCGCGAATCATCAACCGAGCCACTTTGTAGTAGGGGTCGCTCGGCTTCCAGCCACGGTAAGGGCGGTCCACTGGATTGCCATCAACGTATACATAGTCACCGTCGTTGATCCCACGGTCTTTGGCCGCTTGAGGATTGATATGGATCTGGTGTTCGCCCACGCCCGGCGTCCGTTTATCCATCCGATAGGGATCACCGAAGTTGGATTCGTAGATCTGCACCCAATCGTTCACGGACCATTGACTGTGGACTCGGTGACGGGTTTTGGGAGTCACGCAGTAGAACTGATAGCCTTTCTCCCACAGGGGGTTCGAGTGGCGCATGATTTCATGCCACGACAATTTGATGTTCCGGATCGTCTTGTCGTCGTGGTGTTGTGCCGTGATCGGAATGCCATAGTCGTCCGGCCGAACGTAGGGGTTCGTCGTGAAGATCGCATTCGGCAGGTACGGGGTCGCCTCCGGGCCTTCGCGATGGGAGATAAAGTTTTCTCCGTACTCGATAGCCTCCGGTTCAATACGGTAGTTCTCGTATCGTCCGCTGCGGGTCCACATGGGCTTTGATTCGTTGGTCTCTTCCCAAAAGGGATGCCGCGGGTAGGTGCGGACCATGACCATCCAGCCCTTTTCCGACTTCAGCATCACGTCGGCTGAATATCCATAGAATGTGCTGGACGCGTCAAGCATGCGCTGGGCATACACGTCGACGCGGTTCGCGTAGACCATGGCGAAGTAGTCCTTCATGCGCTTGTCGCCGGTCATATCCGACAGCTTTGCTGCAACTCCTGCGAAGGTGTCGAGATCGTTGCGAGTGTCGTACAGCGGCCGGATGCCTCCCTTCCAGATCTGGACCCACGGATTGGAGACGGTGATCGTCATTTCAGGATAGGTGAACTCCATCCAGGAATTACAGGCGAAGGCGATGTCGTTGTGATTCACATCCGATGTCATTTCTATGTCCTGGGTAATCAGACATTCGATGTTCGGATCAACGTTGCGCACCATGTCGTAATGGTGCTTGGCATTGTTCAGCACGTTGACATTGACCACCCAGCGGAATTTGCTCGGCGTCGGCATGTGCGTTTTGCCGGTAAACACCTTACGCCCGTACTTCGGTGTATTGACGATCAACGCCGTATCACCGTGGTTCCAATACCCGACTTCTTCGCCGTAATAGTACGACTTGGTCTTGATTTCCTTCCCATGGGCATTCGGGTCCAAAGTAATGTTGAAGGGGTCTTCACCTGTATGTACGGCCAAGCCGGCACCCGACCATGGCGTCGCGGTCCAGCATCCGGCTTTGTAGTTGCCGGCCCAGGTATGCTGACCGGTGCCGAACTTGCCGACGTTGCCGGTGATGATAAGCACCATCGCAGCCGCGCGCCCGTTCGTTGTCATGTGGAAATAGTGGCAGACTCCTTCGCCGTTATGGATGGCGGCGGGTTTAATCGTGCCCGAATCGCGAGCCCAACGAACGATGAGGTCCTTGGGTGTCCGACAAATCTGATGCGTCGTATCTAGGTCATAGTCCTGGAAGTGCACCATGTACATCTGCCAGACCGGCATCGCATCGATTTCACGGCCATTGAGCAACTTCACTCGATAGCTGCCGGTCAGCGCGGCATCGATGCCGCTATTCGTATAATGCCATCCCACCTGTTCCCGATGGAGAGGCACCGCCTGCTTCTTAGTAAGGTCCCACACCATCATGCCGCCAAGTCGCTCGATTTGTTCAGGTTTCAAGGATTGAATCCTACCTGAATAGCTCTTGGAGAAATCAGGAAACTTGTAGTCTGCCACCACGTCGCGTGGATCCAAGTACTGCAATGTATCCGTACGCACCAATAGGGGAGCGTCGGTAAATTGCTTCAAGAAATCCGCGTCGTGCATGTTTTCATCGACGATAATCTTCATCGCACCCAAAAACAGTGCTCCATCAGATTCCGGGCGGAGCGGCATCCAGTAGTCGGCTCGATAAGCCGTGGGGTTGTATTCGGGCGTGATGACGACGACGCGCGCACCTCGTTCAATACACTCAAGCTTCCAGTGGGCTTCCGGCATTTTGTTCTCGACGAAGTTCTTTCCCCAACTCGTATTCAGCTTCGAGAACCGCATATCGGAGAGGTCGATGTCTGAGCCTTGCACCCCGGACCAGAAGGGTTGGGAAGGATTTTGATCCCCGTGCCAGGTGTAATTCGACCAATAGCGACCGCCCTGGGCCTGATCGGGACTGACCTTGCGAATCCAGCTATCCAGCAAGGCATTGACTCCGCCGTTCATACGGGTATTACCCATTTTGCCGATGATTCCCAAAACCGGCATGCCCGCACGATGCTTAAAGCATCTGGTGCCGGCGCCCTTCATCATCTCGATCATCTCCGGAGCATAGCCTTGCTCGCGAAGACGCCGCGCTCCCGCTTCTCCACTATACCGGGTGGCAATGATGATCATCGCCTTCGCCGCATAGGTAAACGCCGTATCCCAGGAGACGCGGAGCATGTCGTCCAAAAAGCGACTGTCGAACTTGTACTTGCGCTTGGTTTCCTGGGTCAGTTCCGGCGAGCCGTCATCCATCCATTGCTTCCACCCCTTCCGCATCAAGGGCCCCTTTAACCGATAGGGACCGTACACGCGACGGTGGAACGTAAATCCTTTCAAACACATGCGGGGATTGTGGGCAAATGTTCCACGATTACCATACAAGTCTTCATAGGTTTGATGATCGTAGTTTTGCTCCACGCGCATGACCACTCCGTTGCGGACAAAGGCGCGCACACGACAGGCATGCGTGTCGTTGGGGGAGCAAACCCATGTAAAGGAAGAATCGTACCGATATTGGTCATGATAAACCCGCTCCCACGATCGGTCCGGATAGTCCCCTAGCGGGTTGCCGACTTCGATCACCGGCTGGAGCGCGGTCAATGCCAAGACTTTGTCCGCCACGGCTGCGGCAGCGACAGTGCCGGCAGAGACCTTCAAAAATTGTCGACGTGACAAGAACATTGTGGATACCTCCTCCAACGTT
>JBKKBQ010000007.1:0-4429 GCA_046714015.1 Nitrospira sp. | reverse complement strand
CGCGTAGCTCAGGGGGAGAGCGCTACCTTGACACGGTAGAGGTCGACGGTTCAAGACCGTCCGCGCCTACCATTCAGACTGAGGTACTGGTTTGCATCTTCGAGGCCCGGTGCCCTTTGTTGTTTTTATACTGGTGGGGCAAATCCATACGTTATGAAGATATCGGTCAAAGACGGTCCAAGCGGTGACATTCAGAGCGGAGTAGCAGTGGGTGGCGCTCTTTTTGAGCTAGGTGTCGTCGACCGGGATATTCTCGCAGCCAAAGTAGACGGAACGGTTGTTGATTTGTCGCGCCCTCTGTCTGAAAGCTCGACCCTCGAACCGCTGCGGTTCGACAGTGCAGAGGGCCGTGAGGTGTATCGCCACAGCAGCACCCACATCATGGCTCAGGCAGTAAAAGAACTCTTCCCCGCTGCACAACTGACCATCGGCCCAGCCCTGGAGGACAGTTTCTATTACGACTTTGCCTTTGAACGTCCCTTTACCCCCGAAGACTTGCAGAGAATCGAAGAACGCGCTGACGAAATCATCAAGCGCAATCTGACTATCACGAGGCGGGAGTACTCGAAACAGGAGGCGATAGATTTTTTCAGGGCCCGGGGAGAGCACTACAAGGTCGAGCTGATTCAAGGCTTCCCCGATGGGGAGCCGATCACCGCCTACACGCAAGGCGACTTTGTCGATCTCTGTCGCGGCCCCCATCTCCCTACCACCGGCTCCGTTGGGGCCATAAAATTGCTCACCACGGCCGGAGCGTATTGGCGCGGTGATGAACGCAATCCGATGTTGCAGCGGATCTACGGGACGTCTTTCCCCACGAAAGCTGAAGTGGATGCCTACCTGGCTCGGCTGGAGGAAATCAAGCGACGGGACCACAGAAAAGTCGGAAAAGAGCTGGACTTGATCAGCATTCAAGATGAGATCGGACCCGGGCTGGTCCTGTGGCATCCGAAAGGCGCGGCAATCCGACTGTTGATTGAAAACTTCTGGCGAGAACAGCATATTCGGGATGGGTACCAGTTGGTCTATTCCCCTCATACCGCACGGCTTGACCTCTGGAAAACTAGTGGGCACCTCGATTACTACCGTGAAAACATGTTCCCATCGATGAAGTTGGAAGGCAGTGAGTACCAGCTGAAACCGATGAATTGTCCGTACCATATCATGATCTACCAGTCTCACCTGCGTAGCTATCGAGACCTCCCCATTCGCTACGGGGAACTGGGAACGGTCTACCGTTATGAACGGACGGGCGTTCTGCACGGGCTTATGCGGGTGCGCGGATTCACGCAGGATGATGCCCATCTCTTCTGCCGCCCGGATCAGATGGAACACGAAGTCAGCCGTGTACTGGACTTTACATTTTTCGTGTTGCAGACATTCGGATTCCATCAATTTGAAGTGTTTTTGTCCACGCGGCCCAAAGAATCCGTCGGTGGTGATGAACATTGGACCTTGGCCACCAGCGCATTGGAAGCAGCACTGAAGAGTCGAAACATCTCCTTTCATCTCGATCCGGGAGGGGGGGCATTTTACGGCCCGAAGATCGACATTAAGATCAAAGACGCGTTGGGCCGCTCGTGGCAATGTTCCACGGTCCAGGTAGATTTCAACAATCCCGAACGGTTTGAGCTCAGTTACATTGGAGAGGACGGCAAAGCCCATCGCCCGATCATGATCCATCGCGCCTTGATGGGATCCATCGAGCGCTTTTTTGGTATTCTGATCGAACATTACGGAGGCGCGTTCCCGACCTGGCTGGCTCCTGTGCAGGCGGTGGTCATGAACATCACCGATCACCAGCAAGACTACGTCACGGCCGTCGTGGCGCAATTGAAGGCGGCCGGCTTTCGTGCCGAAGCGGATCTCCGGAACGAAAAGATCGGGTTTAAGATTCGCGAAGCGGAAAAGGCGAAAGTCCCGTTCATGTTGGTCGCGGGGAATCGCGAAATGCAAGATGGCACCCTCTCGGTACGAGGCCGAAGCGGGTCAAATGTAGGGAGCAAGACGGTGGCTGAGGTGTTGGATCTCCTACAAGCCGAGGTCAAACATGCACAGCGAGAACTTCAACCCACACACTAAGAAAGAGGTGGCCTATCGTTCCCAAATTGCGTGTGAATCGTGAAATCCGAGTTCGAGAAATTCGTGTGATCGGCCCGGAGGGAGAACAACTCGGCATCCTTCCGACACCGGATGCGTTTCGACAGGCTCAAGAAAGCGGCTATGACTTGGTGGAAGTCGCTCCCAACTCCGTTCCCCCGGTCTGTAGGATCATGGACTATGGGAAATACAAGTATGAGCTGAGCAAAAAAGACCATCAAAGCCGGCGTCATCAAAAGTCCACTCAAGTAAAGGAAATCAAGTTGCGTCCTCGGACCGATAAGCATGACCTTGAAATTAAGGTCCGGCAGATGAAGACCTTCTTGGAGGAGGGCAATAAGACCAAGGTCACCTTGACCTATCGTGGACGAGAAATGGCCAATCAAGAGATGGGTCGCGCCGTAATGAATTCCGTCATTGAACAATTGGCGCAAGCCGGCACGATCGAATATGCTCCCCGTATGGAGGGGCGAAGTTTGATCATGATTGTCGCTCCGAAAAATTGATGTGCACTGCAGTGATCGATCAACCAACAAAGGAATTGTGCCGATGAAAATGAAGACGCATAAGGGCGCCAGTAAACGTTTTTCAAAGACCGGGAGCGGGAAGATCATGCGCCGCAAGGGTGGCAAGAGACATCTGCTGACCCATAAGAGGCATGATCACAAGCGCCGTTTGAGCGGCACCGAAGTCGTCGATGCGACCTTCACTGCGTCGTTAAACCGGTTGCTCCCGTACAAATAACGCGATCCTTTCCACGGAGAAGAACATTAGGATTCTAGAAGGAGTAATGACTTATGCCTCGCGCAAAAGGTGGACCAAAAACTCGGCAGCGGAGAAAGAAACGGATCAAGCTGGCATCAGGTCAGTACGGCGGGAAAAGCCGTCTCTTTCGTTCAGCGACAGAAAGTGTTGATAAGGGCTTGACCTATGCCTACACAGGTCGCAAGAATCGAAAGCGGGACTTCCGACAACTGTGGATCGCTCGCATCAGCGCAGCAGTTCGGGCACAGGGGATGACCTACGGTCGGTTCATCAACGCGCTGAAGAAAGCAAATGTGTTGCTGGATCGGAAAGTGTTGTCAGATATGGCGATCAAAGACGCCACGGGATTCGAGAAGCTCTGCGGACTCGCCAAGCAGCACATGGCGCCAGCCACCGCGTAACCTCGCCAACTAGCCCGTTATCACGAGAAAGGGGGGGCGACAACCAGTCGCTCCCCTCATGTACCGATCAGATCCGCCCTTCATCCGGCTCGGCACTACTCCACGCCGACCTTCCAGACTGTTCCCCTCTTGTATCTCATTCGCCCGTGATGATTTCCCAGCTATAAAGCGGTATCCTGCATCCCCATGCTGACCGATTACCATGCCAAATTCTTCGCGCACGAACTCACAAAACGTTGTCCGTCCGATAGCATCGAGAAACTCACCAGTGCCCTTGTCGATGCTCAAGTCGACCTGAATCCCCATCAGATCGAAGCCGCGCTGTTTGCATTCCGATCACCATTGTCAAAAGGCGCCCTTCTGGCTGATGAAGTCGGGTTGGGCAAGACGATCGAAGCGGGACTCGTGCTCTCGCAGAAATGGGCCGAGCGGAAACGGCGGGTCCTTGTCATCACCCCGTCCAATCTCCGCAAACAGTGGCACCAAGAGTTGCAAGAAAAGTTTTTTCTTCCTTGTCGAATTCTGGAGACGAAGTCCTATAACGCCGCTATCCGGCAGGGAAATGTCCGCCCGTTTGAATGTAGCGACATCGTCATCTGCTCGTACCAGTTTGCCCGTACCAAGGCTGCGGAGACGAGTCTGATGCGGTGGGACCTCGTGGTGATCGACGAAGCCCATCGTTTACGGAACGTGTATAAGCCGACGAACGTCATTGCCAACACCATCAAGCATGCCCTCAAGGACGCACCAAAGCTGCTCCTTACCGCCACGCCATTGCAGAACTCGTTGCTTGAATTGTACGGATTGGTCAGTGTGGTGGACGACCGCACCTTTGGTGACCTCAAGAGCTTCAAAGAGCAGTTTGCTGATCTGCACAACCAAGCGACCTTCGATACACTGAAGGCCCGTCTCCGGCCGCTCTGCAAGCGCACGCTTCGCCGTCAGGTGTTGCCCTATGTGCGCTACACCAAGCGCTTGCCTATGGTGCAACCGTTTACGCCAGCAGAGAGCGAAGATCGGCTCTACCATCTCGTGTCCGACTATCTCCGGCGCGATAATCTGCAAGCTCTCCCGTCGAGCCAACGGTCTCTGATGACGCTCGTGCTTCGGAAGCTCTTAGCCTCGTCGTCTTTCGCAATTGCGGGAGCGCTAGATTCCATGAG
>JBKKBQ010000006.1:0-3995 GCA_046714015.1 Nitrospira sp. | reverse complement strand
CCGGCGCCCCCGGCAAGTACGTCAAACTCAAAGATACGGTCCGCAGCTTCAAAGAGATTCTGGAAGGCAAGTACGACCATCTACCGGAACAGGCATTTTACATGGTCGGCCCGATCGAAGAAGCGGTGGCGAAGGCGGAGAAGATGGGAGTAAAGGTATAGAAAGGCGGATAAACCGAGCATCCTCCCTGCTCGCGCAACGCGCGGTCTCGGAAGACCCTCGTTGCATGCGCGCAGTGGAGGACGCTCGCTTCCCCGCCTGTAGGGGAGGATGGGTTAAAGAAAGAGGAAAGAATGGCGGGGAAGATTCTGTTAGAAGTGGTGACGCCGGAGAAACAACTGCTGAGTCAGCAGGTGGATGAAGTCATTGCCCCTGGGTCTGAAGGAGAGTTCGGCGTGCTCCCTGGGCATTGCCATTTCCTCTCAACCCTTCGCATCGGCGAACTTCGTTATCGTGTTGACAGTCAGACCCATTCCATGGCCGTGCTGTGGGGGTTTGCCGAAGTCACCCCGACCAAAGTCACCATCATGGCGGAAATCGCGGAGAAGGCCGAAGACATCGATGTGGACCGGGCTACGGCCAAAGTCGCCGAGGCGGAGCGACGCCTTCAAGCGGGAGGCTTGCCGTCCGAAGTCAAAGAAGCCCAGATCGGTCTTGAAAAGGCTCGTCTTCGCAAGAAGATCGCGGAACGGACAAGAAAAACCAGCCACGCCTAGTTTACTCGATTCCTGCCGTGCCCCGAGGCCCCAACGCGATAGTACGAAGGAGATCCTGGGTATCACCCCGCCCGACCGGCAGAGTGACCTCAGCTCTGCCGGTCGGGATTCAGTCATGGATGAACCATCCACGCTCTCAAGCGGCGATAGATGCTCAGTAGCCGTCGGGCCGGACGCCGCTCGTCGGTTGTTGCCTCAACTCAATACGGATCACGATCGCGCCCATGACATCGTTGAGCTTGAAGTCTCGCTTCGGGCTGTCGGGATGAGCATTGTGACAGCCGATACAAGCCTGTGTGACGGCCAGGTCGGCATATACCGCCTCAAAATACCGCTTATCAGCCACCCGCGTGACTCCGGTGTAGGGACGGCTGGGTTGAGCCATGATGGTGCCGAGTCCGATACTTTCCATTGCGTTCGTCGCGATATTGCGTTTGTTGATCGGCCACAAGCTGATCAGCCGGTACTGCATGCCCAAGCCTTTCTTGCCGTTGTACCGTCCTGATTCCAACAGGAATTGGGCGGGTAGGGGCAACGTGCTCTTCTCCTCCCAGTTTTCCGATGCGACGACAATGCCTTTCGTCTGCATGCGTTCCACGACATGCCTGGTATAGACCTCTCGGTCTGCCTCGATGACGGCGTGGATGTAGTCGGCCACCGTTTCGATCGGGAGGGTAATCGGTGCGGTTTCAGGAACAGCGCGACCCGGCCACAGGACTGTGGCGCCTCCCACTACGCATCCCAGCAGAGCGGCAGTCCATAGCAATTTCTTGGAGGACGTCATAGATACCTCCTTGTTGTGCGCACGGATGGATCGCTTGACTGGTCACACCTCGCGAGCAGATAAGTTGCCTGGCAGTTGAAATGACCAATCGTTGTGTCAGCAGACAGACCAAGACTGGCGTCGGATCAGTCCAAGAAATAAGCCGAGAGGATTCGAAGGGTCTGCTGGAACTGTGTGACTCAATAGGTAAGCGAGTGTTACCGGCGGTTTCCTTGAGAAGAAAGCAATCGTGGGAAGGTACCAAAGACATGGCCCCGTTCCCTTACTTTCATGACCTGACGCGTCCACACGGTCCTACGATACAGAAGCATACTCTCTGCTCCACACGTTGTCCAATTGCCGGCAATCATAGTAGGTAAGGAAATTGCTGGAGTTGCCTGCATGAGAAAGGCATACCTCCATGTGCGTGGGGTGATCCCTGGCTTGGTTCGCAAGAATCAGGATCTGCATCAGGATGCCCTTCATCAAGTTTCGATCTTTGGCCTACAGTGAGAGAACAGCTCTGGCAGGTCGGCTCTTTCACCGGCTTACAAAGTTGTATCGGAGGAGCTTCGGGGTGGTGTTCTCGTGTCACGAGGAAGCGATTCAAGCAGACGATCAACCCACTTCGACGGGAGCTTTTCCACTGATTCGGAAATGCGGGACTGCCACCAAGACGAGATCTCGCTGAGGTCCTCTTTCTGAAAACGATGTTCGACGATGTCGAATGTATCATGCCGATAGAGCACGACATCAAGCGGGTATTCGACGATGGTCGAGCTGGTGCGAGTGGCATCGAAGGCCAGAAATCCCACCTTCAGAGCGAGGTCCATGTCGGAGTGGTACCGCAGCACGCGATCGAGGAGCGGTTTCCCATAGCCGGTTTCGCCGATGATGCAATAGGGTGTGCCTTCGCTCACTTCCACCCAGTTTCCCTGCGGGTAGATGAGGTAGAGCTTGTGCTCCTTGTCGTTTTCCAACTGCCCTCCAACCAACGCGTGGAGGTCGAAGATCAATCCCGCTCTATCGAGCGCGGCCTTATCCTCTTCGGCCACACGGCGAATCTGAGCGGCAAACACGTTGACGGCTTTAAACAGCTTATCGAAGGTCTGATCGCTCTCCCCGATAGCTTCGTCGAAATAGGTGACGGCCTTGTCGCGCACGGAACGGAGCCCCGAGGTCATGAGAAACATCGAGTGTCGTCCATGCTGATGGATAGAAACCTTTCGTGCCGTGATACATTCTACTCCGGTCGTCACTCGCGTGTCGGCGATGCCGACGAGCCCATCTTCTACTTTCATGCCTAGGCAAAAGGTCATTGGGCCTCCGCTCCGGTGATTGTACTGTGGATGGGACGAGGGGCAAAAAAGGTTTCGAAAATGGCCTCTCCCACGCGATTGAGCTGTGCTTGAAACTGGTCCAAGAATTCGTGCAGGCCGCCCGACATACAGTCGTCAAGATCGCAGAAATCCAATTCGGCGCGCAGCCGTCCCAGCCGCTTCTCAGCTTGGTTTTGATAGGACCCGTGTTCCGACCCTGAGATCGCGTGCAGCGAATCTTCGCTCTTGATGAGACAGTACCGGACGGCTCGCGGAAACGTGGAGTCGAGAATCAGGAACGCTGTGACATCGTCCGGGGAAATGCGGCCAAAATGTTTGTAATACATTTCGAGGGCGCTGGCGGATTTCAACAATGCGGACCACTGGATGATATCGAACGGCGTGCCGACTTCGGCGATGGTCGGAAGCAACATAAAGTATTTCACGTCCAGAATGCGGGAGGTCTTGTCCGCTCGCTCCAGTAGGCGACCGAGTCTGGCAAAATGCCAGCTTTCTCCGTGCGACATGGTGGCGTCCGTAATGCCCAGAAAGAGATGGCTGTTCGCTTTCACGTCAGCCAAAAACGTATGAAGATTGTGGCTGGACAGGTCTTGCGAGGCGGCGGCCCTCACCATGAGATAAAAACGATTGACTTGCTCCCACATGTCGGTGGAGATCACTTCCCGGACCGTTCGAGCGTTTTCCCGGGCTGCCGTCAGGCAGGATAGAATCGAGTTGGGATTTGCGGCATCGACGGAGAGAAATTGGATGACGGCCTCCTTCGTTGCTTTCCCGCAGCGGTCTGTAAAGCTCTCATGATCGCCCGTGGTGGCCACCAATGGTTCCCACTGCTCCGTAGTGCCTCTGGGAAGGTCGAGAGAGAGGTTCAAGTTCACCTCGACGAATCGAGCATAATTCTCCGCCCGTTCGATGTAGCGGTTCAGCCAATAGATGGAACTCGCGACTCGGCTCAGCATCGTTGATCAGTAGGTTGTTAAAAAAGTCTCCTAGCTTCGTTCTCGCAAGACACAGCCGCCTCACCATCTCGCCGGCGTTCACAAGCGTGCCGCGCATTATTAAGCGCGGCGTGAACCTCAGAGGCTCAACGTACCCCCCGGCAAGAGCAGCCAAAGCAGATCGGGGCGGGTGGGTGAGAAAAATTACGCCTCGCCTCTAAGACACTGGGCGCTCACCATC
>JBKKBQ010000005.1:0-8504 GCA_046714015.1 Nitrospira sp. | reverse complement strand
TTATCGAATCGCAATACGCAGTTCCGGAACTGAACGAAGAGCTACAAGGCTTTGTAAGGGAACTGCGACAAACGTTTGATCCTGCGGACTGCTCTAACACAGCACGAATCTAATTCGTGGCTCGAACACCCTAGCCACACAACGAGAGCTCCTTTAAAGGTCAAACCACCTTGCTGAGAGAATCCGGTAAATATTAGGGCGGAATTGAAGCAGCCAGCCGCGGGCGCTACGTGGCGAACCGTTGGAAGGAGATAAAACGCCGTCCCGCATCTGTCGCGATGTGTTTAACGATGAATTGGAGGAACTGGTCGAGGGGAAGAGCCTGGCTCACGAGGAATCCCTGGATCTCTTCGCAGCCGTGTTCACGCAGAAAGTCGAGTTGTTCCTGGGTCTCAACCCCCTCGGCGAGAACTCGCAATCCAAGGTTGTGCGCCATCGCGATGACGGTTCGAGTGATCGATGCGTCCCGCTGGTTTGCCGCAACGTCCCGAACGAAAGACTTATCAATCTTCAACGTATCGACGGGGTACTCCCGCAACTGGCGCAACGAGGAAAAACCGGTGCCGAAATCGTCGAGCGAAAGTTGAACGCCGATGGCACGTAAATTCCGAAGCATCTCACCGGAGCGTTCGGGATGTCTCATCATGATCGTTTCCGTCAATTCCAAGTCAAGGAGTTCCGGCGGAAGCTTCGTGTCAGCCAGCACGCCGGCGACTGTTTTGACTAGATTTGAATCATGAAACTGGGAGTTGGACAAATTCACCGCGAGCCGAACGGGCGGACGTCCGTCCGCTGACCAACCCTTAGCCTGTGCGCACGCCGTCCGCAACACCCATTCGCCCAATTCCTTTCCCATCCCTACATCGTTGGCCACCCATAGGAATCGATCGGGAAGCAAGACGCCCATCGCCGGGTGTTTCCAGCGGATCAGGGCTTCGGCTCCGACAACGGCGCCAGTTCGCAGATCAAGTTGCGGCTGGAAGTGCAGTATAAATTCCTCACGGTCCAGGGCGTGACGAAGAGCGATCTCTAATGCGAATCGTTGCTCGGCTTCCTCATTCATCGACCGAGAGTAGAAGTGATACCCATTGCGACCCTGAGACTTGGCCGAGTACATGGCCGTGTCCGCGTTCTTGAGTAGTGAGTCCAGGTCTAGACCATCGGCAGGAAAACAGGCAATTCCAATGGTCGCCGTCACGAATACCTCATGCGTGTCTAATAGGAAAGGCTTGGCCAACTCCCGCCGAATCCGTTGCGCCACCCTCCCTGCGTCGTCGGGATGGGCCAGGTTATTCAGCAACACTGTAAATTCGTCGCCTCCTAGTCGCGCCAAACAGGACTGGGAACTTGGATCGGTGTCCCGGGCTACTGAGTCACCCGAACGCACGGACTTCTTGAGACGCTCCGCCACCCCTTGAAGCAAGAGGTCACCCACCGTGTGACCTAATGTGTCGTTCACGACTTTGAAACGATCCAAATCCAAGTAAAGAACCGCGCCGATCACCTGGTGACGCTGCGCATGGGCCAGGGCTTGGGTCACGCGATCCATAAAGAGATGGCGATTCGCCAGGCCGGTTAGGCTATCGTAATAGGCCAAAAGATGAATTTTCTCCTCGGCTTGCTTCCGCTCCGAGATGTCCTGGATGGTCCCCGTCACGTTGTTCTCGTGATTCGACTCGTCGTGGATAAGCGCTGCCTGACTATGCACGAAGCGATGTGATCCGTCAGGGAGGATAATTCGGTGTTCCAGACCGAAGGGCTGCTCCTTGGTGGCGCACTCGTGCAACGTCTGCTGAAACAGCTCCCGGTCTTCGAGGTATATCAGTTCGAGAAGACCTGCACGTGTCTTCGGGAAGTGCTCGGATCGCATGCCGAAGATGCGGGCGACCTGTTCCGTGATTTCCAGCGCGTCGGTACGAGGATCCCAGTCCCAAGATCCTACCCTGGCGATGCGTTGAGCTTGAGTCAGCCGCGCCGTGCTCTTTGCCAGCGCGTGGAAGACTCGACTGGCCCGCAACAGATACTGGATCCGGTGAGCCAGAATGAGGGGATGAGTGGACTTGACTATAAAATCAGACGCACCGGCTGCATAACTGTGTGCGATGGAATCCATGTCATCGCGGCCCGTGACCATCATAATAGGAACCCGAGCCCCCCCCGGCATGTTTCGTAAGGCCGCACAGGTTTCGATTCCGCTTAATCCCGGCATATTAATATCCAGGACCACGATGTGCGGGCACAGAGTGCGAAAGACCTCCAGGGCCTGCGGACCGTCGATGGCTTCTTCAATCTGGAAGCCGAAAGATTCGAGCCCGTCGCGAACGATGAGGCGCTCAAACGGATCATCGTCGACGACTAAGACGACGGCTTTCGCTTCATCCTTGGACATTATCGTTCCTGTTTTCTCACTTTATGCCTGCTCCTCGTGCTTCAATAGCCGCTCTACCGCGATCGGTTCAGTCAAGGCCATCGACGAGGCTCGGGAGCTATGTGTACCGGACATCTGCAAGCCAATTCAGAACAGACTGACAATATCGGATAAGTCTGTAGCGACCAAATGAAAAGAGAAAAACGCATGGTTCGGACTGGCGTTGGGATACGATGCGATACCCTGGTCGCCTACATCCAAGCTATAGGGAGGGAAGCGGTCACCCTGCCACGCAGCAATCGCATTGAATGCAGAGGCCCCTGATCAAGGGGGCAAAGACCGCAATGTGGTTGCGCGTTTCTATAACAGACTCAAAGCCGATTCGCCGTGTGGCCACATGCTATGACAAGCTCGCTCGCAACTCCGTTTCCAGGCTCAACCTCGTGTGTGCGCTTGTATCTGGTCGGGGTAATTGTTAACAGGCCCTAAGAAGGTGTGAAGAGAGCGCGTTCCGCTCTGTTCGGGGAATCGATCCCTGTCCATCCCATGACCCTTTCGAGGTCGATTGCGTCGATCAAGGTCAGGCGGCGCTTACCAAGGAAGGCGGGCGGAATTGTGTGATGGCGCTCGATGTGCTGTCCCAGGGATGAATCCTTCCCAGCAACTGGAGCTCCAAGTCAAACGAGTGACGCCACGGTCTGGACTGCCGGCTGCTCGATAACATCTTTGTTGCGTGCGACACATCAGCGAACACGAACCGACACACACTGCGCTTCCTTTCTTCATCACGACCGGCCTTCAACGTTCTCGTGGTTCTTCATGAAGCCAAGCGGTATATAATGATCGCGGATGGCACGCCCGTCTAACCATGTCCAGTCGTCAGTCGGCAGTAAAGTCGTCATGGCCCTGAGCGGGCTGGGGCTCGTCGTCTATGTTGTTTTTCACATGCTGGGGAACCTTCAGGTATTCGAAGGACCCCATGCCCTCAACAGTTACGCGGCGTTGCTGCGCGAGATGCCGATCCTGTTATGGACAGTCCGCCTCGGGTTGCTGAGCATCGCGGTTGTGCACATCGTGCTCGCCATCCAGCTGAGCTCGCGAAACCGTCGCGCTCGCCCGATAGCCTATGCGGTCCACGAGTATCGCCAAGCATCGTTTGCGTCCCGCACCATGGCCGCCTCCGGCCTTGTACTCTTGCTCTTTATCCTATTCCACCTGTTGCATCTGACGGCCGGTGTGATCGATCCCTCTTTTGCCGATCGCCTCGACACCGAAGGACATCGTGATGTCTATGGGAAGATCGTCCATGCCTTTCGGAATCCACTCATTGTAGGGTTCTACGTTGTGGGTCAGTTGGGGCTGGGCCTGCATTTGAGCCACGCCGTCTCCAGCAGCTTACAGACCCTAGGGCTCGAGCACGCGGCCTTCGACCGACTGTCCAAGGCCGCCGGTCACGCGGTCGCGCTGTTTGTGGTCCTTGGCAATGTGGCGATCATCTTGGCGATCGTTCTCGGAGTCGTGCGGGTATGATGCTTGATCCAAAAATGCCTGCCGGTCCGCTGGAAACCAAATGGGACCGACATCGATTCAGCGAAAAATTGGTGAGTCCGAATAACAAGCGGAACATCACGGTCATCGTCGTCGGCACCGGCCTCGCAGGAGCCAGTGCGGCCTCGACCTTGGGACAGCTCGGCTATCAGGTGGAGTGTTTTTGTTTTCAGGATAGTCCGCGGCGTGCACACAGTATTGCGGCACAAGGCGGGATTAATGCCGCAAAAAACTATCAGGATGATGGGGACAGTGTGGCCCGGCTGTTTTACGACACGATCAAGGGGGGGGACTTTCGTTCACGAGAGGCGAATGTCTATCGGCTTGCCCAGGTCAGCGCACAAATAATTGATCAATGTGTCGCGCTGGGTGTCCCGTTCGCCCGGGAATATGGCGGGCAGTTGGCTAACCGATCCTTCGGGGGGGTCCAAGTCTCCCGGACGTTCTACTGTCGCGGACAGACCGGACAGCAACTTCTCATGGGCGCCTATTCGGCGCTCTGCTGGCAGATTGAGCGTGGACAGGTCACGATGCACCCACGGGCCGAGATGCTCGATCTGATCGTGGTTGACGGTCAGGCTCGAGGAATCGTGGTGCGTGATCTCGTCAGAGGACGGGTGAGTATCCATACGGCCCATGCTGTGGTTCTTGCCACGGGAGGTTACAGCAATGTCTACTACCTGTCGACCAATGCGAGCGGCAGTAACGTGACGGCCACCTACCGAGCGTGGAAGCAGGGCGCCGCGTTCGCGAATCCCTCCTTTACGCAGATCCACCCCACCGCGATTCCGCCGGGGGATGTCCATCAAGCGAAGTTAACCTTGATGTCCGAATCGCTTCGGAACGATGGGCGACTGTGGGTGCCCAAGATGCCGGCGGATCACCGGTGTCCGGGCGACATTCCCGCTGTGGAACGAGACTACTTTCTGGAACGCCGCTACCCGCGGTTCGGCAATCTCGCGCCACGTGACCTCGCGTCCCGCGCCGTCAAGGCCGTGTGCGACGAAGGCCGCGGCGTTGGGCCGGGTGGTTATGGCGTGTACCTGGATTTTGGCGATGTGATCGAACAGCAAGGGCTTAATGTGGTCCAGGAGCGCTATGGCAACCTCTTCGACATGTATCAGCGGATCACAGGGGAAGACGCCTACCATGCGCCCATGCGCATTTATCCGGCGCCGCACTATACGATGGGAGGGCTCTGGGTCGATTACAATCTCATGAGTACCATCCCGGGACTCTTTGTGATCGGCGAAGCCAATTTCGCCGACCACGGCGCGAACCGGCTCGGAGCGAGCTCCTTGATGCAAGGACTTGCCGATGGCTATTTCATCCTGCCCTATACGATCGGCCATTATTTGGCGACGGTGAAGCTCCCTCCGGTTAGTGAAGATCACTGGGAATCTCGGGCGGCGCTTCAGCGTGTGACGGATAGGGTCAGCCGCCTTCTGAATGTCAAGGGAAGTCGAACAGCGGCCTCATTCCATCGGGAAGTCGGCACACTCTTGTGGAATCACTGTGGCATATCTCGTAATGAGGCAGGGCTCAAGCTGGCGTTGAAATCGTTCCCGGTGCTTCGGGAAGCATTTTGGCGGGATGTGGTGGTTCCCGGATCAGGAGAGGCCTTCAATCAAGAACTGGAGTATGCGGGACGAGTGGCGGACTATCTCGAATTCGCCGAACTGCTGTGTCACGATGCGTTGCATCGGGCAGAATCATGCGGAGCGCACTTTCGAGAAGAGTATCAGACGGACGATGGCGAGCCGCGACGTGACGACAGCCACTTCGCGCACGTGGCCGCATGGGAATATCGAGAAGGAGCCTCACCCGTCTTACACAAGGAGCCCCTGGCTTTTGAATTCGTACCGCCGACAACGAGAAGCTACCAATAGAACGTGAAACGTGAGACGTATCTCGTGAAGCGCAAGAGGAGAGATCCGACAAGGTCATGAATTTCACCCTAAGAATCTGGCGGCAGAAGGGCCCGGACGAGAAAGGCCGGTTGGTGACGTATGAGGCTCGCGACATCAGCGCCGGCATGTCGTTCCTGGAAATGCTCGACAGCGTGAATCAGGGGTTGATCGCCAAGGGTGAAGAGCCGGTGGCGTTCGAGCAGGATTGCCGTGAAGGTATTTGTGGAAGTTGCTCGCTGGTGATCAATGGAATCCCGCATGGCCCGGACCGCGGCATCACCACCTGTCAGGTGTACATGCGGCGGTTTCCCGACGGAGCCGTCATCACGATCGAGCCGTGGCGTGCACGGGCTTTTCCCATCATCAAGGATCTGGTGGTTGATCGCCGAGCGTTTGATCGAATCATGCAGGCAGGGGGCTATATCTCCGTCAACACCGGAGGAGCGGTGGACGGGAACGTCCTGTTGATCGAAAAAGATCGGGCGGAAACCGCGATGGATGCCGCGTCCTGTATCGGTTGTGGGGCCTGTGTGGCGGCCTGTAAAAATGCCTCGGCCATGCTGTTCGTGGCGGCCAAGGTGTCCCATTTAGCGCTCTTGCCGCAAGGGAAGCCCGAGCGCACGCGCCGGGTCAGGACGATGTTGGAAGCCATGGATCGAGAAGGATTTGGTTCGTGCGGCAATCAATATGAGTGTGAAGCCGTCTGTCCGAAACGCATCAGCGTCCGTTTCATCGCTACGCTCAATCGCGAATATCTCCGGGCCGGCGTCGTCGAATCCGGTCTTCCCGCTGAGCCGGAATCTCCCCATGCAGAGTCCGCTGAGTCCGCATAGCCCGTATAATTCATGACGGTTCTTCACGAAATCGCGCAGTCGCATAGCGAGACGGGCACGCGGAGCTCCGAGGACCCGCGGCATACTTGAAACAGTATGTCGAGGCTGTGAGGGGCGAGCCTGCCCGCCGAAGGCTCGTCGCAGCCGCGAATTCGCGATTGCAGTAGAAGCGTTCATGAATAATGCGGGCTAATCTCCATCCGATTCGACGTTCGTTGTTGACGACAAGCCGTGCGTAGGAGGCGCAGAACCGATGAATGAGCCGCTCCCCCAGCAGCGTGCTCGGCGGAACCAGCCGACCTCTGGAGCGACGAACGTCGCGATTATCGGGGCCGGCCGCGGGGGCACGGCGCTCATGGAGATCTTCGCGAATGATCCACTGGTGCAGATCGTCGGTGTTGCCGAAAGTAATCCGGACGCGCCGGGATTGGGATTGGCGAAACAGCTCAACATCCCGATTACGCGAGACTATCGGCAGCTCCTCGCGATGGAGCCTGTCGACTTGATCATCGATGTGTCGGGTGATTCGGAGGTTTGGACGTTCCTCCAAGATTTCCATCGGATGGGTGTCACCATCATCGGCGGTGCCAGCGCGAAATTCATGTGGGAACTCATCGAAGCCCGCATTCGCGCGACGGCAGAGATCGAGAAGACGCTGAACAAGTATCAGTCGCTCTATCGGTTGTACGTGAAAGAGACCGGCGCCGCGGTGACCGACGAGCGGACCAGAATCGCCTGCGAGATTCACGATGGATTTGTGCAGAGCTTGGCAGGCGTGAACTTTAAGCTGGATCTCTGCCAGCAACTCATTCGGAAGAAGTCACGAGCCAGCCTGGCCACGATCAAAGAAACCAAGGCTCAACTCAAACTCGCTATTCAGGAAGCCCGGCAGGTGATATTTAATCTGCGCCCCCTGCATTACGACAAGATGGAATTGATTCCCGCCCTGACGAACTATTTCAAGTCCTACGAGATCCAGACCCACATTGCCACGAAGTTTTCGGTGACGGGAGACGAACAGATTCTCTTCCCACGGACGAAGATCTTTCTGTTTCGAATCATTCAGGAGGCCTTAAGCAACGTTCAAAAACACGCCAAAGCCGACCGAGTCTCGATCAAGTTGGACATCGATGTGGAGCTGTTGTGCGTCACCATTTCCGACAATGGAATCGGATTCGATCTGGAAGCCGTGCTGCGAGACCCGGAAAAGTGGGATCATTTCGGAATCAAGGGCATCTTGGAACGGGCTCGATTGGTGGGAGGAGAGGGGCGCGTCCAATCGAAACCGGGGAAGGGCACGAAAATCATCGTGGAAGTGCCGCTGGGGCATAAGGAGGAGAGGGGTAATGGAGAAAATTAAGGTATTGATTGCCGACGATCACCGAGTGGTTCGGGAAGGTTTGGCGGCCATTCTCAAGACCAAAGAGGACATTCACGTCATCGGTGAAGCGCAAGATGGTACGGAGGCGGTCGAGAAGGCCAGAGTCCTGCTTCCGGACGTGATTCTCATGGATGTGAGCATGCCGCGGATGGGGGGCGTCGAGGCGACCAGACAGGTCAAACGTGAGTTTCCGCACATCGGCATCGTGGCGTTGACCATGTACGAAGAACAACAGTACATCTTTGATCTTGTCCGGGCGGGCGCGACAGGGTATCTCTTGAAAGACTCCGAATCATCTCAGATCGTCGCGGCCATTCGAGCGATCTATCGGGGCGAATCGCTGATCCATCCGTCCGTCGCCAGTAAAATCTTGGCGGAATTCTCATTGATGGCCCAAAAGAAGGGGAAAAAGCCGTCCTGGGCCGAGCATGATCTGACGGAACGAGAGATTACGGTCTTACGAT
>JBKKBQ010000004.1:0-12343 GCA_046714015.1 Nitrospira sp. | reverse complement strand
GTTACTCCGTCCGCCGGTAGCGAGGCCGCATTGACCTTCTTGAGTTCCAGATGGGCATGCCAGATGAATTCTCGCTCGAACCATTGGCCACGCACCCCTTGATCCCGAAGCAGCACACGGATCTCGTAGATGTCTGCCTCGACATGCTTCACTCGCCATTCGCCGAGCCGAACCCCTTGCCCACGATCCTTCATCATACGGACATGCTCATTCATGGCCTGTAAGATTGTCGGGTGCCCGATCGCCCGATGACTCTGCACCAAGCCCAACGCCTCCGCTTCTTGCTTGTCTCTTGAGGGAGTCGTCGACGGCAGCGTGACCCATGCATAGTAGAGTCCGCCCAGCAGCAGAACCGCGACAACTACATAGTGGATGAGGTGCGTGCCGAGCGATCGCGAAAAAGTACTGCTGTCAGTCATGCCGGGGGTCGTCTCAGTCTAGGAAAACCGACTCATGGAACCTTGTTGACTGCACGGCATCTTAGGAAGGCTCAGACGCCATGTCAATGCAGCTCCAGCAGGATGCTGAAAAAGTCCGCCATCGGCGTTCTCCCATCGCTCAGAGGCTCAGCGTACCACCCGGCAAGAGCTGACAGAGCAGCTCGGGGCGGGCCGGGTGTGAAATGACTACGCCTCGCCGCTTCGCTCGCTGCGGCCTTATGCTGCGGC
Source organism: Nitrospira sp. (assembly GCA_046714015.1). Classification (GTDB taxonomy): domain Bacteria; phylum Nitrospirota; class Nitrospiria; order Nitrospirales; family Nitrospiraceae; genus Nitrospira_D. Next base: position 11,675 of record JBKKBQ010000004.1, on the reverse strand, counting down.
CTTATTCGGTGAAAGGGGCGTCTTGGCGCGCCGGGGTGGGCGGGTGCGAACGGACAGCCTTTTTGACCATCCTGAGGTTATTCTGTCCTAACCACCGAACGAAAACTTTCGGCCATACGTATGGCATCAACCGAGCTTTCCGCAGCCTGCTAAGAGTTGATCCTGTGACGAGGACCGCTTGTTTGGCGAAAAGCCGGTGTGTTACAAATACGAGTTGGATTCAAGATGGTCAGGCGCAGAATGAGTACGGTGCATGAAGTTCTTTTTGTACGGTGATCTCCTCAATCCTTCACAACTCAAACGGCGAGCCCCGGAACACAAATTTCTCTACCTCGCGACCTTGTCGGACCATACCGTCAAATTTTGCCGCTGGTCGTCACAATGGCGCTGCGGGCTCGCCAGTATCCTGCCGTCACAAGGTGAAAAAACCTGGGGCGGCGTGTTTGAACTCACGGACGAAGACGTGAAGAGCATGGATCAGTTTGAGCAGGATGTACCCCAGGGCGCGTACCGCCACCTGCAAGTCACCGTCTCGACCGTGGGCGGGGAAAAGGAACTCGTCACCACCTACGCAGCGAACCCGATCGGGAAATTTAAGCCCAAAGACCACTACCTAGACTGGGTGCTGAAAGGGCTCAAGCAGTGGAAGTTTTCAGAGGAAGTGATCCAGGAATGGGAGTCGTATCGGCCGAAATAAAACCCGGACCATCTGGCATATCGCAGATGGCTGATGGTAGGCCTGAGGGGAGGTTTGCCGGTCCACGGGTCCAGTTCATTCTCGTGCCATGAGCCATACGCGATCTGCCATCAGCTCTTAAAGAAGGAGAACTCATGCCAAAACCAAAATATCATATTCTTGTCTGTACCAATTCCCGTCCTCCGGGTCACCCCAAACCGTCGTGCGGGTCGGCCGGCGCTGCGCAACTGCTGATGGCGTTCAATATGGGACTGATGCAACGATCGGTTCAACCCGGTGAGGTGTTGGTAAGCGCGACAGGCTGCCTCGGTCCCTGCGAGCAGGGCCCGACGGTCGTCGTCTATCCTGACAATACCTGGTATTCCAAGGTCACTGAGGCGGACGTCGCCACCATTCTTGATGAACACGTGGCGAAAGGGACACCGGCTGCGAAGCTGAATCCAGATTCCGTGTGGAAATAAGCTTCGCCAGTGGCGGCTTGGGCTTCGAGCGGTCAGGTGAGATCTTGATTGCGCAAACTGACAGCTGATAGGGTATCTGTTAGCGTATGACCACACCAAGTCACCAAGAACATAGAGACCATGCCCCTAGCTCAATCGGATGCATGGTCATTACCTGTAGCGATACCCGTACGCCTGAAACCGACACGAGTGGAAAGTTGATTCGCAAGCTCTTAGAGGAGCGAGGCCATACGGTGGTCGGATATCATCTCGTGAAGGACGAACCGGCTCAGATCCAGCTGTGGATCGCGCGAGGCACGACCAACGATGCGGTGCAGGCCATCATCATCAACGGCGGCACCGGCATTTCCAGGCGGGATTCCACGTTCGAAGCGGTGGATGCCATGTTGGAAAAGCGACTTGCGGGATTCGGCGAAATCTTCCGGTTGCTGACCTATCAGGACATTGGCTCACCGGCGATCATGAGCCGGGCGACTGCCGGCGTGATCAACGGCCGCGTCCTCTTTTCCACTCCAGGCTCCGAAAACGCCGTGCAAATGGCAATGGAGAAGTTGATTCTTCCTGAACTGGGGCATCTCCTGAAAGAACTCACCAAGTAAGGGTAACGGGTGATGCTGGCTGCGGAGCAATCGCCGAAGGAAGAAATCCAGACTACACCAACGCTGAGTGAGTGAGCGTGAGGTCGCTTCGACCAACAAGAAGTGGGTTCGCTTCTGGAACCACAAACAAGCGTGGAAGGAGAACCAGGTCAACCGGTGCGACCTTGGCGGATATTCGGGGGCGGTGGCCCCTCATTCCCCTTACCCTTTACCCCTCACCGTTTTTAGTCTTGTGTGATCTTCGGTTCCTCGTACATCACCTCCGTTGAAATCTTCGACTGCGCATAGCGCCTATAGTGCAGCAGAAGGTCCCGCACGGAGACGACGCCGGAGATCTCGCCGTTCTTGGTCACGCCGAGGTGGCGCATGCCCAGATCGGCCATCATGTCCTGCGCATCGTCCACGGACTGGCTTCCCTCGATCGTACAAATCGGTGTCGTCATGATCTTCTCGACCGTTAACTTGCCCAATGGTTTGCCGCTCGCCACAGCGCGGCGCACGATGTCGGTGTCGGTTACGATTCCGATCAATTGCTTGCCTTTCTTTATCAGCAGCGAGCCCAGCCGCGCCTGGCGCATCGTCCTGGCAGCACTGGCAATCGACGTTTTGGGTCCTACGCTCTTGGGTTTCTTGTTCATGATCTTCGCGACTGTGGACATGCTCTTGCTCCTTTCTACGATGAATAATGAGTGAGAAAGAGCGCCAACCACGCTCAATCGGATGGGCTCTAGCGTAACACAGAAAGGCAGGGAGGCTCAAAACAGAGAGCGACGAGAAGAGATCGTGCAGTCAACAGACAAGCACGATCTTGCCGAAGAATTTCCGGCTCAGCATCAATTCCTGAGCGGCACGGGCGTCTTGGAGAGGAAATGTGCGATCGATCACGGCCATCAAACGCTTCTGGCCGATCAGGTCCGCGGCTTTCACCAGTTCCGCCCACGTACCCATATAGGAACCTTTAATCGTCAGCTGGCGGGCAAACACCGAGCGCAGGTTGAGCGCAACGTCTCCACCGGTGGTCGCGCCGCACGTGATCAACCGGCCGCCTTTTGAGAGCGACTCCAGGCAGCTGTCCCATACCGTTGGCCCGATATGTTCGACAACCACATCGACGCCTCGCCCTTCCGTCAGCAGTTTGACCCGCTCCACGACCTTTTCCTTGGAGTGATCGATGACCGCGTCGGCTCCCAAGACAACGGCCTTGGGAATCTTGTCATCGGAACCGACTGTGGTGATCACCCGCGCGCCAGCCAACTTTGCCAACTGAACCGCCATCATCCCGACGCCGCTTCCCGCCCCCATCACCAGCACAGTTTCGCCAGGCTGGAGTCCAGCCAGTGCAAACAGCATATGCGAGGCCGTGACGGACACGAGTGGAAATGCCGCGGCCTGTTCGAAGGGTATGTTTTCGGGTATCGGCAGCACATTCCGAAAGGGAACTTTCACATACTCGGCATAGCCGCCATGCATCCTAGCTCCCAAAAGATTGTACGTTCGGCACATATTGTCCCGGCCGGCCAGACAGAACTCACAATTCCAGCAACTGATCCCAGGCGAAACAAAGACACGATCTCCGACTTTCACACGTTCACCTTGGCCGCCAACTTGTTCGACCACACCCGCCACATCAGACCCCAATACATGGGGTAACGAAATGGCATAGGCGGGACTCCCCTGCCTGACCCAAATGTCGAGATGGTTGAGCGCGCAGGCCTTGACCCGGATCAACACTTCTTGCGGGCCGATCTGCGGCATCGGAATCTCTTCATGGGAGAGCTTGTCCGGCCCACCATGTTCGCGAAATAATACCGCCTTCATGATAAGTCCTGAGTGCTAAGTTCTAAGTGCTGAATGTCAGGGCAAGATTGAACGGACATGCAGGACTTAGCACTTCCCTTAAAACTTTAACGTTCCTTCCACCACCATCACACAATGCCCGCCGACCTTCACTCCTTGGATCACGTCATCGTCCGATTCTACTTGGACGAGAATCCGTGATGGCCGATCGATTTCGTAGCCCTGTTCAATGAGGATATCCGTCGTCGGTCCAACCTGAACGACGCCGTTCTGAACCAGGTATGCGCCAAGTGCGCCGCCGGCGCTCCCCGTTGCAGGATCTTCCAAGATTCCGATTTTCGGCGCGAACATTCTCGCATGGACAGAGGCGAAGGATTCGACCGTCACTGTCGTGAACACCATGATCCCGTTGGCTCCGAATCGTTCGCAGACGTTGCTGATAGCCGACGCGTCAGGGTTGATGGATCGAACGGCCGTCAGCGTCCGGACCGGCACGATCAAGACCGGCAGGCCGGTCGACACGACTTGGAGGGGCCATTTTGTATCGGCGATCACGTGCTTCGGCAGACCCAGAGCACCACCGACCACATACACATCGTCCACGACATCGATGGGATCGAGAAATTCCGGTTTGGGTTGAGACATGACGACCCGCACCACACGGCTCTGTTCAACATGCAATTCGACGGCAAACAAACCGATATTACATTCCTGCGTGACATGCGTCACCGGTTTCTGAGTAGAAATCCTCCCGAGCTGGGCCAACACGTAAAACGTCCCCAGTACCGGATGGCCGGCAAAGGGAATTTCCTGAGTCGGGGTAAAGATCCGCAACCGGGCAACTGCGTCCGGATTAGTCGGTGGAAAGACAAACACCGTCTCCGACAGATTCATTTCCCGCGCAATCTGTTGCAGCTCATCGTCTGTCAGCCCATCCGCGTCGGGAAACACCGCGACGGGGTTGCCGCCGAACGGTTGAGAGGTAAAGACGTCTGCTTGGTAAAACTTCAGCGATCGAGTTTCAGACATACTCATTCCCACCAATGCGAACAGTCTTGGCGAACAGTCTTGTCCATTGAGCTCCGCGTCAGATCTCGCGCACACGCGAAACACCGAGCCACCAATTCGGTTACGATACTCTTTTTTTGAGCAAATGAGAACTGGGTAAGAGCGGTGTACGATGGTCGGAATACATTGACAGACCGTGCGTGGCTTTGCGACACTCGCCTCGTGAACGACGCGAGTGAACAGGACGTAGCGCACGCTCTGCAGATTTTGGGGCTGACCCTCCCGGTCACATCCGACGCCCTCGATCGCGCCAAACGTGTGCAGCTGTACAATTGGAATCCGACGCGCTACTCCAACCTAACGAACAATCCCACTCAATACACGCAAGCCTACAAGAAGGCCGAAGAAATGACCAAGCTGGTCGAGGCCTCCCACGCCCTGCTCTCGGCATTGCTCGTCCCCGACGAAGATCCCCGTTCCTCGTGAAGCGTATTTCGTATCTCGCAATGCGTGCTTCACGAACGACACGCTAGCCCACCTCGTGACTCGTGACGCGCGACATCCCTTCGTCCCCTTGCGAAAGCGCGACCGGCCAAGTGATCAAGCCTGAGACACCCTCCCGCGATCCGACCGGCTGTGCCTGCTGGGCATAGATTTGGGGCAACCGGTTGGTTCCGAACTTCGAAATATAGAGAAAGACATGCTCGCGAGAGTTCACGCGCACGGCCCAGGGGTGAAAATCATGCTTGTAGAACTCTTCACAGAGTTGCATGGCATCGAGACATGACAGCGTACTGGGGTCATTCAAGGTGTAGTAATAGTCCAGCGGCAGATCGTACTCCTCCTGCTTATGAATCGTGATACCGAATTGTTCCGGCTTCCGCACCATCGGCGTATGGCGATAGGCCACGAAGTAGAACAGTTCCAGTGAGTGAATCACCGGCTGGTTCCCGAGGACGAACCGGCGGGTTTCCATCGCCTCCTCGAACGTTTCACCCGGGAACCCATAAAAGGCCATCACATGGTTCCAAATTCCCGCTTGCGCCGCCATCTGGAGATTGCGCTGGATCACGCGCTGCGTGGCATGCTTGTCCATGAGATTTAAGACACGTTCGTTCGCTGACTCCATCCCGTAATAGAGTGTGCAGCAGCCGGCCTTGGCTGCGAGATTCCAGGTCGCTTGATCTTGCAGCGTCTCTTCAAACCGAATAAGCGTCGTCCACTTGATGCCGACATGTTGATCGACCAGCAGCTGGGAGACTTTCTTGAACAGCGCCGGCGGATAGGATTCATCGCTGAACAAGAAGTGCCGGCAGTGGTACTTGTCCCGTAGAACCTTGATCTGGTCGATCACCAGCTGGGCCGGCATCCCACGGTACTGATCGAAGTAGCCCTGGCCATGGTCGCAGAAGGTGCAGCGGCCCCAATAACAGCCACGCGTCGCCAGGTAGGGAATGATCAGTTCCGGGACAAAGTAGCGATCCAAAGGCATCCCGTCGAAGTCCGGCAGGGGCAGCGAGGTCGTCTTCTCCGTATAGACTTCGGGGTTCCGGTGGAGGCCTGACTCATCGCGATAAATTAAGTTGGGCACAGAGGCGAGTGGCCGCTGCCCATTCAGTGCTTCGATGAGCCACAGCAGGGCATGCTCCCCCTCGTAGAGAACGGCCGAATCGAAGACCTCCGTAAAAAATCTCTCGTGATGCACGAGGTCTTCGTGCAGTCGAGTAATGACATTGCCGCCCACCACAATATGGATCTGCGGGAACGTCTCCTTGATCATCTTGGCGAAGGTCAGGCCGGCTAACAGCTGCATCTGCGTCCCGATGGAAATCCCGATCACATCCGGCTGCTCTCTCGCCACCTCCGGCATGACCAACTGATTGCAGAGATCTCGATAGATGTTCACCTGCTCATCCTCCAAACAGGCGAATACTTCTTTCGAGACGCCGGGACGATAGCCAAGATTGCTTTCCATCGGGTAGAAGACGAGTGACGCGGGATAATAGGCGGCAGAAATATAGGCCATGGCCTCGCGGAAGGTATTGAGCGCCCCTTCCAAGGTCTCAGCCTCATAGAACCGCTCACCACGCACGATCAGCTTGGCATCTTCAGCCCGCTCCGCGAGATCGAACACGTCGCGCCCATAGGCCTGCTCCACCACGGCCTTCTGATCCGCCTCCCGCTCGGTCAGCAGCCTAGCCTTCTCTGTGTTTTGCAAGGTCTTGAGCTGCATCCCTAACCGAGCCTTCACCCAGATCAGAAACTCCATGCTGAAGAAGTGATCCCACATTCCGATATTGATATCGCGCTGGATGACTGTATGTCCCGCTTCCCGTAGCACTGCAGTCAGCGAAGGCAGCGCCAGATAGGGCGCCGTCGGCACCCACTCGGGTGGAAAGAGGAGCATGACCTTGGACTTCTTCCGATCTTCTTTCTTGATCGGTGCCAAGCCATCGATTTGTACAAGTCCGGTGGCACTCATGACTGTCCATCAATCCCGTATCTCAGGATGTTCAAAAAGGTCTTCCGGCAAGGCCGCAGCCAGTGAAGCGGCGAGGAGGTACACACGAAGCTTTGCTTGAACCGCTCGCTTCGATTACATGCGAGCGGGTAGGTACCTTGCCTTCGCCTTCCGTACGGTGAGCCCTTGAGCGATGCGAGAACGAAGCTGGGAGCCTTTTTCAACATCCTGATCACATTTTCCCCGCCAACGTCGGCACCACACCAGAAGTTTTGACTGCTTGGTACTGCAGATCAGACAACTTTTCTAATCCGAACCTTGAGATATAGAGAAAGATATATTCTCGAATGTAGAGCCGCAGGTCCCAGCCTGGATGATGGTTTCGCTCGAACTGCTCGAACACCCGCTCGGCCTCTTCAATGCTCATCCCGTTCTTTACGGTGTAGTAGTAATCGAGTGCCAGGTCCCACTCTGGGTTCTTGTACGCCGTCACGCCCCACTTCTCCGGATGCTTCGCCACCGGGTTGTGCCGCCCCAGGTCGAACGTGCCGAACCCAAGCGAATGGACATGGCCCTTGTTCGCCTCCAGAAACTGCACCGACTGCCAGGCCTCTTCCTTCGTCTCACCAGGAAAACCAAAGAAGCCCATGCAATGGTTCCAGATCCCGGCGTTGGCCGTCAGCTCCAAGTGCTTTGTCATGATCTCAGTCGTCGTCGCCTTGTCCATCAGCCGCAGCACTCGCTCGACACCGGATTCGTAGCCGAAGTGGAGATATCGGCAGCCTGCGTCACGCGCATCTCGCCAGACCTGTTCATCGATCAGACTCTTTTCAAACCGCATGTGCGTCGTCCAGTGGATGTTCATCTGGCTCTCGATTAACCCACGAGCAAGTTTTCTGAACAAAGCCGGCGGATAGGACTCGTCGGTGAAGTGAAAATGCTTCGCGCCGTACTTGTCGCGCAGGAATGTTATATCGGCGAGAATGTCCTGAATCTTCTTCGACCGGTATCCGGCCGTGTAGCCCTCGCCATGGTCGCAGAATTCGCAGCGGCCCCAGTAGCAGCCGCGCGTTGCCAGATAGGGCAAGATTCTCGTCGGTACGAAATACTTTTCCAACGGCAAGCCATCGAAATCTGGAGGCGGCAGCGTTGCCAGATCCTCCGCATAACTGGTCGACGACGTATGGACCCCGTTCTCGTCCTTATAGATGGTATTGGGCACCTCAGCCAGGCTCCGCCCCGCCCCTACTGCCGAGACGAGTTGGACAAAGGCCGTCTCCCCTTCATAGACCACAGCACTGTCGAAGTACTGGAACAGGGGCGACTGGGGCAACACATCGCGCAGACGAGTCACCGTATTGCCGCCGATCGTGATGTGGATGTGGGGGAAGTGCTGCTTAATGAGGGCACAGAAGGTCATCGTGGAGAACATCTGCTGCTGGAGGACAATCGAGATGCCGATCACATCAGGCTGTTCCTTCTCGATCACCGGCTGCACCAGATGCTCGAACACATCGCGGTAGATGTTCACCTGAGTATCGTTCACCGCGTCCATCACTTCGGACGAGACGTAGACCTTGTATGAGAGATCCGTCTCCATTGGCGGCATACAGATTCTCGCCGGAAAATAGACCATGGAGATCACCGACATGACTTCACGAAAGACTTGAATTGCCCATTCTAAATTTTCGATATTATAGAACTGTTCACTTCTAATGACTCCCTTCGCCTCTTTGGCATTCTGAATCAACTTTGTCATCCGTTGATGGGTCACATCACAGAGCGCGAGCTGCAAATCCATCTCATTCGCATCGAGATCGCGCTTCTTCGAGAGCTTCCGCAGCCGATCGAGTTGCTGCGGCACTCGCCGCAGAACCTTCTTCAAAAAGTCCTCGCTGAAGTACCAATCCCACATCTCACAATTGATGTCTTTCTGAATGACCCTATGACCAGCCTGGCGGAGAACGGCGGTCAGGGAGGGAAGGCTTAGATAAGGTTCCGATGGATACCAATCCGGCGGGAAGATCAGCATCACCTTCATCTTCCGATCGCTGGAAGCTTCAAGCTGCTGGCGATTGAAGAGCATCAGCTCCTTCGAGGCCCGTTCACCCTTGGAATATTCGATGCGCATCCCGGCCTGATCTCTGTTGCAAACTGGCTCAAACTGACAGTAAAGCCAATAGGTTAGACTTGAGGTGGCTTATTGTACGGGTGTGAAAGAAGGAGATGCAAGGGCGGAAGGGGGGTGGGAGTGAAGGGGCAATCAGGTGCTTTCCTGTGCTCGCTGAGGGCACACGCAAGGATCCATTGGATTTAAACACAATTGATCGGCGGCATGGTCAGCTCGACCATCCTGACGCTGGTGGTGATTCCCCTGCTCTATGCCCCCTGGCGTGAGTGGTCTGTGTCCAGCGGAACTTCGTCCTACTCACCGGAACCACCGTTCTCCCCAGGAATGAGCCGACTCGTACATATTCTGTTAATCCTGCAAAGGCCACAGCCTGCCGCTACTTGACAGCGATGATTTCGAGCAGTTCGATATCGAAGACTAACGTCGCGCCGGGCTTGATGAGCGGAGGGAGGCCTTTGTCGCGATAGGCGAGGGTCGATGGGCAGATCAACTTGCTCTTTCCGCCGACTTTCATCTGCTGGATCCCTTCTACCCAACACTTGCCCATTTCAAGCACTTTCAGCATGGCCGGCTCGCTCTGCTTGGTTGAGCTATCGAACACTGTTCCATCGATCAAGGTTCCTTGATAGTGCACCTTGACCATATCCATGAATTTCGGCGTGGCGCCGCTCCCTTCCTTGATGGTCTTGAGAACTGCGCCGGACTCGGTTTTCTTGGCACCGGGTTCTGCCGCGACTTTTGCAAGAAATGCGGCGCCTGCTTTCTTCTCGGGTTCTGCGATGACCGAGACACGAGTTTGTTGGAGTTGTTGAATCTTCGGGCCAAACGTCTGGAGGTCTACTTTAGGGGGCCGTTTGAAGACTCCATCGGTGATGCCAGCCTTCACGAGTTCGAGCTCGGCCTCGCTCAGGGTGAAGCTATTGATCGATTGGCTGATGGTTAATCCCATGGCATAGAGGGTTTTTTGTTCGTCGGTCATGGGCTCTGGGGTCGCTGCAAATGATGCAGAGATTCCTAGGCTGAGTAGGGTCGCTAAACAGGAGACAACGAAACGCATGAGCTGCCCTTTCATTTGTGTGTGACTGCGCCAGACTCGATATGGCAAGACCTAAATCGTGATACGTTATGCCATGTTATGTACGGGGATCAAGACAATTTTGTCAGCCTGGGTGGGGTCTGATAAGAGACCCTCTCTCATCGTGCGATCGGGCGATTTTTGTCGAATAGATTGCCAAGCGAGGTCGAGCGGGACATACACCCGCTCGGCCTTATGAGAACGACAGTGAGGACCTACTTCGCCGCGGAGACGCCATAAAATTTGTGATGCAAGACGCGCCCCCCTTGGCAGCTTGTATTTGGCTATTTGTGATCAGAGAAATAAAAGGGGTCGGGAGTCTTTATTGGATGTACCGCAGTAAGCTGAGGATGGCGGAGTCATACTTGGATGCGATATTGCGAGAACGAGGGCGGACAAAGAAGGAACTGGTGAACAATGGTGCCTGACACCGTTCTCTATTCCACCCACCCTCTTTGCCTAGCTATCGTACCTTTCTTTCCTGAGACAGGTGCATGCCAGCGGTTTCTGCGTGTTTCGTGGCTACGTCGGCATGGCCCGCTTTCCCATGCTCAATGGCTTCTTTCAGATGTGCGATCCCTTCGTCCACATGCGGATAATCCTTGCCTGCGTTCAGGGCATGCTGCAGCGCGGTTTTCGCATGTACCACGAGTGCCTCAGCATGACCCTGTTTGCCATGTTCCACCGCTTCTTTCGCGTGCTCGAGGGCGTCCGTGTGGTTCTGCTCTTCTTGACGCACAACGTCACGCCGCGCCCCGCCCTCGCCGAATACCGGTTGCAAAGGCAGCATTGTGGTAGCGACTACGGCTAGGACTCCGGCCAGCGTGAGAGCTCGTTGCGTCCCAGATCGTCTCATCGGCATTCTCCCTTTCTCAAAAGAAGTGAAAAGACCTCCAGACCATCAGATAGCACCTTCCGTGATTGGGGAATTTCATTTTACCACATATGCTTCCAGAGGGAGGAAACGGGGTCAGGAACAGTTTTGAGCGCTGCCCTCCGACACTCCCAGAAAGCGCCCCCGCCTCCGGTCATAGTTTTCGCGATTGAACTGCTCTGACAATCCTCCGCTAGGGAATTTCCTAGTCCGTCTCTTCTGCCCCCGAATGCTACAGTCCAACCTACCATGAGGATGAAGCCATGAGGATGGGACTATGGGGATATATCCACGCGAGCTGCAATATATTTCGATTGACGTATGAAGAGAGGGCGCTGTCTGCGATGGAACGGGAAACCATTGTCTCCTTTGCCCAAGAACTCAAAATGAAATTCCATCCGTCGTCTCAGCAGGACAATATGCCGTGGGTCTCATCCCACTCCAGCATATCTCTGATGGATCGATCCGAAGGACAACGTACCCCCGATTTCAAGGGAATGGAGGAGCACTATGATCTGTCCAAAATGCCAGAGTTCGAATACTGAACCCACCCTGAGTTGGACGCTCTCTGG
>JBKKBQ010000003.1:0-6842 GCA_046714015.1 Nitrospira sp. | reverse complement strand
GGTGGGTCGAACTAGGATCTACCGACTTCGTCAACGATCGCATCGTGCAGCCGGTCGACCACCCTCTCCTTGAGAAGGACGGTGGCGGCTCCGGCTCGTTTCATCGCATCACTGTTATCGTCTCCGGTGTTGACCGAGATCCCGATCACAATCGTCTCCGGCCAGTGGGTCTTGATGTGTGTCGTGGCATTGATCCCGTTCATTCTCGGCATGTTGATGTCCATCACCACCACACGTGGACGTAGATCCCCGACAAGTTTGACTGCCTCCACGCCATCCTGGGCCTCCGCAACGACTTGAAGATCGTCATAGGCATCCAGCACGGAACGAAGCGCCTGTCGTATCATGGCATGGTCGTCTACTAGAAGAACACGAATCGTCACGTTCTTCTGAAGTGCTGAGTCCTGAGCTTTGAGTGCTGCGTTGCTTCCGGAGAACTCAGGACTCAGCACTTTCGTCTCAGCACTTCTGCCCAGGGGCCTGATTGCAGGGGCCTGATTGCATGGTGAATGATCCGCCCAGTCCCGGCATACGTTCCAGTGATACTATATGAGCAAACTGGAGGAGATCCCGCTACTAGGTATACCCGCAGATGCACCCAGCAGTACCATCGAACCCTTTGCGGTCTACTCATTCGTGTTCAGCAGGTCTTGGATCGTCAGGTAGAGGTCGTCCACTGCCGCTTCTTTATTCAGCAGGACCGCCGCTCCGGCTCGCTTCATCGCGTCGCGATGACCGCCTCCGCTATTGACCGAGATCCCGATCACGATGGTCTCGGGCCACTGGGTCTTGATGCGCTCATCGGCATACGGTATGTCGCGGCGCGCCATAAGTTCATTCAGCTTCTCCCACCAGCGCGCGCGGTCATCCGGATGGAGCATGTCCGTACAGGCTTGGATATTGCCGTTATCCCGCCCGGGTAACGAGCGGGCCGACTGCTCATGGACACCGAACCATTGTACATCCCCACTGAGGATGTCCTATTCCCACGCAGTATATTCGGCAAGCGCCTCTACTGAGAGGCTCGGATGGTTCACTAAAGCTGGATGGGATCCGGTCGCGCGGAGATCGGCCCTCGCATGCCCTGTCCGATTTAGTTCGGTGTGCGAAGGTGATGGCATTCTACGCTCACGCTTCAAGCGGCACAACTTGTCCCAGTAAAAAACTAGGGTTCTCCCCAGCGTGGGAATCTCTCGTTCTTTGCATGACTACTCGGGACAGTCCCAGTACGTGATGTCGCTCGATCCGAGTATGGTGGGAACCTGATTCATCGGTTAGTTCATAAAAAAAGGAGAATGCTATGAAATCACTGCTGGGTTCGGCGATTGCGTTGGGTTGTTTCTTGGGCATGGCCACGATGGGCGATGCCGGTGAAACGAAGGCGAAGGTAGAGGATGCCAAAGGAGAGGTAAAGGGCGAGATGGAAGAGGCGAAGGGAGAAGTCAAAGCATTGAAGGAAGAAGCCAAGGGCAATGATATGAAAGCAACCGGAGAGCGGGCGAAGGGCAATATTAAAGGCGCCGTGGAAAAAGGAAAAGGGGATGCGAAAGCACTCAAAGAAAGAATGAAGGACTAGCAGGTACGGAAAACTCGGTTGATGCCAAAAATATGGCCGGCGCCGTTCAGTGCTAACACCAGTATCTTCAGGATGCTCCAAAAGGCTGTGCAGCAAGGCCGCAGCGGAGCGAAGGGGCGAGGGGCGTCGCTTCAGTACGTTGAGCCTCTGAGGTTCACGCCGTGCCGAATAAGGCACGGCACGCCTGTGAACGCCGCCGAGATGGTGAGGCGGCAGTGTCCCGCGAGAGCGCCGCTGCCGGTCTTTTTCAGCATCCTGCTAGGCGCGCCGACGCATCTCGTCCGAACAGGTATTCCATGCAACACAACACTCGTTCGCTGACGGAGATACAGAAGCAATGCATTGCGGCCTGTACGTCCTGTGCCCAGATTTGCGAAACCTGCTCGGACGACATGATCGGCATGGACCGACATGATGACCACGAGCTGATGGCCCGGTGCATTCGGTTATGCCGAGATTGTGCCGACATTTGCATGCTGACGGCGCAATGGCTGAGTCGAGCATCTTCATGGTCCGAGGACATATGCCGGTTCTGTGTGGAGGTCTGCGAACAATGTGCCCGGACATGCGAGCAACATGCTCCACAACATCCGATGTGCGGCCAATGCGCGGAGGCATGCCGCCGGTGCGCGGCGCTGTGCCAAGAGATGACCAACGCTCATGTTCACTAGAGGATGCGGAAAGACCTCATAGGCCAGGAGAAAGCCATGCATCTCATTTTTCTCGTCATCCTACTCATGGCCCTTATGTACGGTACGGCGGAATCCTCTCACGCGATCACCCCCATGGATCCGACACCCAGCCCTGGGCCCACGGATCCGATTCCCAAACCGACACCGGGTCCGACTCCCAAACCAGGACCGAATCCGCTTCCGCCTTCACCCACTCCGTCACCGCCGTCCCCCTCGGCCATGCCCCCGGTAGACTTTGGAGCACGATAATGTTGTCTTCAGTCGCCACAGTTCCGACCTATTCTGAATCCCTTCGCATCGGATGGACCCTGCTCTGGCGCGGGACAGGAAGCTTCGTGCTCCTCCTGACTTTCTGCAACATGGTGCTGTTCGGGGTCCTGCCGGAATTAGCGCGCAGCATCCCCTCATGGTGGGCATCGTTGCTGCCTCTTGTCATCGTCACATGCGCGGTAACATTCGGCATCATGCTCTTTGTGGTGGGGGCACTACCGACGGGCTCGTGCAGTGGATTTCGTGTGCAACTCGTTCGGAATGTTCAACGGGCCGTTACTGATCACGCCGCTACTTCCTACGAGTCTTCCCAACTCATCAACCGACATTAACCGATTCAAAGAGGTTTCCTATGTCTGTCGCAACTTCTCGACGATTGTATGAAACAAAAACTTATACCCTCCATGGTTTACAGGGTATCTCCGACCGGACTCTCGAAACGCATTTTGCACTGTATGAAGGCTACGTGAAGGAAGCCAACAACCTGACCACGCGCATTCAAAATCTTTTGGCCGACGGCCAAATCGATCAGGAAGAACAGCCCGGTTATTCAGAACTGAAGCGTCGCTACGGCTTTGAATACAACGGCATGGTGTTACACGAATACTATTTTGACAATCTCATGCAACACGGCTCCCCTGAGCCAAGCACACAGTCACCGTTTCGAAAGGCGGCCGAAGACAGCTTCGGGACCTATCGAACGTGGAACGTGGATTTTGTGGGGGTCGGCAAGATGCGCGGGGTGGGCTGGGCGGTCTGTTATCTCAATCCCTACAACGGCCGGCTGAGCAATCATTGGATCACGCTTCACGAATCCGGCAACATTGCCGGATTCGTGCCGATCCTGGTGATGGATGTGTGGGAACACGCGTTTATTCTCGACTACAAGCCTTCAGAACGCGGGTCCTATATCGAGTCGTTTTTTGCAAACATCAACTGGAACACCATCGAGCAACGGATGCAACGATCGGTTGCGCCGACGGCGATTCCTGCGCTCGCGTAAAGGCGAACCGAGCAACGATTCACGACTGCCGCAATGGCTGCCATTCGATCACGGCCTTCAGGGGCAGATGGTCCGAGGCCAAGACTGAAAGGCTTGTTCGATGTGTTTGGATGTGGATCAATGTGCCGGGGGGACGGATCCAAATACGGTCGAGAGCAAAGAGCGGTGAGCGCGCGGGAAACGTTCGTATGGCCGGCGAATGCCCGAACATGGCTTGAATCCATCGCAGGGGGCGTCCCCAGAGAAACCATTCATTAAGGTCTCCCAATAAAATACAGTACGGACTCTGGAACTGTTTGAGAAGCGCTTGAACTTGCGATCGTCGCTCATACGGTCGCAGCCCGAGATGTGTGGCAATGACTTGCACCACCTCTCCGTTGCAGTGGAGGTCCACATCGATGGCGCCGCGAGGCAGTTCTCCCTGCATGGTCAGATCCACCAGCCGCAGGTCTCCCATGGTGCAATTGGTGAGTACGCCGTTACCGAAGCATCCCCTGTGTTGCAGCACCGGACCCGCGATGCCCGTCAACTTCATGTGTTCCGCCAACCAGAGCAATGTGTCCTCGCAGTCAACCTCTTGAAGGGCGATCAGATCGGCCTGCAACTCTTTCAACACGTTGAGAATCCGCTCGCGACTGTACCGACCATCGGACCCGACGCATCCATGCACATTATACGTGGCCACGACCAATCTCATGACGTGTGCGGCATCCCGCTCCGTTCGTTTGACCCCGAGTTATCGCGCTGACTCAACCAGCGACGGAACAGCACGGCCCCTGCCGCCATCGCAAGTGCCACCGCACTCAGTATGAGAACACCACCAGTACCGGGGTGACGCATCGTATCCGTGATTTGGTCCACGAAGATCGCTAATCCGAGAAGGCCGGGCACTTCCCCGATGACCGTTCCGAGAAAAAAATCCCGCATCCGAATATGGGAGGCCCCCGCCACGGCGTTGATGATTGAAAATGGCGCTATGGGCAGAATTCGGATGGCGATGACTGCCAGCACGCCCTTGTTGCCCAATTGACGGCTGATAGTTCGGAAGCGAGGACCTGACCAGCGACGCAGTGTCTTTTGCCCCACCTTGCGTCCAATCCAGAACGTGAGGAGCGCGCTCGCCGTCATCCCTAGCAGGGCATACACAAACCCGAACACCGGTCCGAATGCCAAGACGGTGATCGCGATCAATGCCGTCACCGGCACGACCAGGAGGCCGCCGATCAGAAAGCCGGCCAGCGCCAGCAACGGGATCCATTGATTGTGGCCGAGGGCATGCAGTTGATCGGCTAAGCGTGGGACATCCAACCAGTTTGCCAATGGCGTCCACTGCCATGCTGCCGCCAAGGCCAACAGTACTAGAAGGCTCGCGGCACCGGCGATATATTGTCGATGAGCGGGTTTCCGCAATGCATGAGGCACCAATTGCTCTTCGTATGACCGATTCGGGTCCAGTAAATCAGCTTCGGGTACCCACTCGTCTATCTCGGGACTAGTTTGCGCCTCGAACGGTTTGAGCGTCCGAACGTCCTCCTGACGCCGCAAGCTCTCGAGTGCGGCGATGACGGATCCCTTTTCCTTTTCCTGTCGGGCCACGTCGCACCTATCCATGCCGAGATGTTCCGCCATGAGACGATGTCGGAACAGCCGAATGCCCTGTTCCACCTCCTGCCTCCCCTCCGTCTCGAGAGCTAGATCGCATTCCGTATCGAAGCCCATGGATCGATCGCTCAGATTCGCCGATCCCACCCTGGCGAAGGTATCGTCGATGATGCAGACTTTGGCATGCACGTTGAGACACCTGTCACCCAACCCAGGGATGTGTGGATAGTAGAGGCCCAACCGCTGATATCGGTCACCGGCCCGCAACTGTTTCACTATCCGCGCTCGCAGGACATCCATCGTGTGTTGCTCCAACCATCCATCGCTGTTGGGGTGCAGGATGATGATAATTTCCGGGCCTTGCTGTTCCTGTAACCGCTGGACCAGCGCAGCCGCCACAGGCCGGGAGGTCAGATACTGAGTTTCCAAGTAGATAAATTGAGCCGCCGTTCGAATGGAATCGAGATACAATTGTTCCACTTCCTTCACGCCCACCCGCTCCTCGAATCGAGGTTCTGTCCGGGCAATCCCGACTTGGACATTTTCAATGTCCGGCGCGACGGACACAGGCCACTGCGGCGGACAATCCGGACGGTGGTTCGCGACCGGCGGCAACGTTTTTTCCGTCGCTTCACGCCAGCGGTCACGGGCTAAGTCGCCAAGAGCTGTGGCCACCGGTCCTTCTACCAGCACTTGCACGTCATGATAGGGGCGACAAGGCTCACCGCCGGGCTCCGTTCGACGCTGCGGATGATCCGGACGATGCTCGGGCGTATCCCATCGACATTGCGCAAGATCGATCCCCCCACAAAAGGCGAGTCGATCATCGATGACGACGATTTTTTGATGATGGGCCGCTCCTACCGGATGGACATCATCCTGCTGAAAATGGAGTCGTCGATGTGCACCGAGCCTGGTCGGAAGCCACCATTCTCTCTCCGCGAAGTACAGCATGTGAAAATCCCACGTCAGCAGATAGATATGAAGGTGGGGTTGACGAATGAGCAACGCGTGGAGAAATGACCCGATTTGATCAGGATAGCCGTCCGGCCCACGGTCACCGAGCATTCGAGTCCGACTATCAAAGTCCCACCCAAGTATCATGATACGGCGTCGGGCGGCGACCGCCGCTTCGCGCAGCGTCCGGAAGTAGGCGTCTCCGTCGATCAAAAAACTCAGACGCGTCGCCGACTCGATTCGCCAAAAATTATGTTTCTCATGAAACACAGACGGGGAGGAGAGATGCTTCGACGCCTGAAGCGTTTCACTTTGTCCTGACTGATGAGCATCGGAAACGGATGCCCGGGCATCATCCATAGTCTTCTCCTTCCATAACCTTCTCCTTGCCACAATCTCTATGGAACTGTGCAATCGCAATGCCTGTGTGACCTCAACACACTGAGGCACCCATACTAAGGACCTCTTGTCTGACCTGGGACAACTTCTCCGACTGATTCAACCTGTATCGTGGTGGTGACGCTGGAACCGATTTCCGGGAAACAGACAGACTACCAGCGAATCCAATAGCAGCTCTCAAGGTTGTCTACTCGCTCGCGGGACCGGCCCACATTTTGTACAAGTTAAGGAACGTCTGATTAATTCATGTTTGCACAAAGAACTGTGTTTCTGGGTAGATCAACCCGCGCCATCAGATGGGAATCCGCTGGTCGGGAAGGGTCTTTCTCGGGGGGAGGCGCCA
>JBKKBQ010000002.1:0-3069 GCA_046714015.1 Nitrospira sp. | reverse complement strand
TGAACATGGCGCACCAAGCCGAGGTGACGGCCTTGGCGATCACCGATCACGACATCGTGACAGCTGTCGCCGAAGCCATGGCGGCCGGACAACAGTGTGGGATCGAGATCATACCCGGAGTGGAAATCAGCTCGCTTGCCGGCACCTCCGAGTTACACATTCTCGGGTACTTTCTGGAGTGGCAGGACTCTGATTTACTTGCGCGTCTGAAGACTCTGCGAGAGGGTCGGCACCGCCGGAATCCACTGATCATCGAACGATTACAGGCTCTCGGGATCGACATTACGTACGACGAAGTCCGTGCCCTCGCCGGCACCGACTCGATCGGCAGACCGCACATCGCCCGTGTCTTAATGGACAAACACGTGGTCGCTTCTGCGAAAGAAGCCTTTGATCGGTTTCTTGCCGAGGGTAAACCAGCCTACGTTCCTCGGGAGCTCCCGAACCCTGCCGAAGCTATCAGCTGGATCAAAGCCGCTCGCGGACTGGCCGTCCTGGCGCATCCGACATGGGTCAAGGTCGCGGAGCAGTCACTGATTGATCTGGTTCGACAGCTCAAAGCCGACGGGCTCGATGGTGTGGAGGTCTATTACAGCACGCACGCCGTGCGGCAAACGCGGGAGTATCTGAGCCTCGCCCAACAGCTCGGCTTGTTGGTCACCGGCGGCAGCGACTTTCATGGGGTGACGAAACCCGACATCGAAGTCGGCATCGGCAAGGGCACGCTGCACATTCCCACCTCACTGCTTCCCAAAATGAAAGACGCCGTCCGGCGACTCTAGCACACTATCCTCCGCACATTTGCCCCAATTCATTGACTCCTCTTCGGTATCCGCTACACTTTGATCGTCTTCCAATCTCATCGCTCATGATCAACGCGTCAAGCTTAGCCTTTCAATATTGTTTCGTCGCACTCGCGGCGCTCTTTGCCGGTCCCTTATTGAGCACATTGCCGGTCGCGCAGTCGTTTCCGATCACGCTGTTCGGCCTGACCGGTCCCCAAACTATTCGCCTCATCGTTGAAGAGACCGGGCTGGTCCTCCTCTGCATTCTCGCGATCCGCGCATTTCACCGGATGCCCGACAATGGGCGCGGCTTTTCGTTTCTGCGGCAACTGGTCCTTCCAGTCACAGCTCTATTCATTGTGCTCGTGACGGATAAGACTCTTCGAGTCGTCGGACTTCCGCTTATCGACCGTCTGGGAACCGCACATTTACACCCTAACCTATGCTGCCGCGCTGACAGTGAGCGGCCTCTGGATTACTGGCGCTTGGCTCTTGAATCTTGATACGCTCCACCGCTTTTTTTCCCACGCCCACACAATCGCCTCGACGCAAAGAAACCGCACCGTCGAGTGAAGAGACCGACGAAATCCAGCCTGAAGAAGAACGCGGTGACGAAGAGCCGTCGAAAGGCACCCTCACAGTGCAGAATGGGCCGCCCAGTACACTCGGTCGGTACAAGGTGTTAAAGGAGTTGGGACGTGGGTCGATGGGCGTGGGGTACCTTGGGAAGGACCCAACAATCCAACGGTTTGTTGCGATAAAGACCATGCAACTCGACGAGATCGACGATGCCGACAAACTGCAGGAAGTGAAAGCGCGATTCTTTCGGGAAGCCGAATCCACCGGACGATTGTCTCACCCCAATATCGTCACGATCTTCGACGCCGGGGAAGAAGACGACCTCGGCTACATCGCCATGGAGATGATTCAGGGCACCACGCTCAAGCAATGGTCGCGGAAACCGAATCTCCTGCCGCTCGACAAAATGATCCCGATACTGGCGACCGTCGCCGAAGCGATGGACTATGCCCACCAGCAGGGCGTGGTGCATCGCGACATCAAACCGGCGATCATCATGCTGACCACCGATGAGGTCGTCAAGATCATGGACTTCGGCATCGCCAAGATGGCCACGTCATCGAAAACTCAGACGAATATCGTGTTGGGAACTCCCACCTACATGTCCCCTGAGCAGATCTCCGGGAAAAAAGTGGATGGGCGATCAGACATTTTTTCGCTCGGCGTCGTGATGTTCGAACTCCTGACCGGTCGTCCTCCCTTTACCGCGGACAACGTCTCGGCATTGCTGTTTGCCATCGCGCACACGCCGCATCCCAGCGTGAAAGCCATCAGGCCCGACCTCCCTCCCGTCGTCAAGGAGGTCCTGGATCGAACGTTGCAGAAAGACCCGGTCCACCGCTATCGCCGCGCCGGCGAGTTCGCCCTGGAACTCCGCTCCTGCCTGGAAGGGTTAGCCGCGTAAGTACGTGGTGCTGCTTGTCTGGATTCCCGACGAGAGTTTCTGTTTCTAGCCAACTCTGCGCGATCACTAGCTATACATCGCGTCACATCGGCATTCGGAATGGGCACAAGCAAGGCGGTAAGGCACCGCGCTTGCTGTGCGAATCTTTAGTTTCGTAGATTGAGGTGGCCTTTGGGCAAGCTTTGGTAGCAACCTTCAGAGAGGTCCTGTTCATGTTCTTGCAAACATTGTAAGATGCGGCCATCACCTGGCTGCACGGTCAGACAGACCCGCTGCACGTCCTTAGCGCAAGCCGACTTGTACCCTTCGGCTTCTTTCCAGCGCACCCGCCGTTGCCGGACGATCTGTTGACAGGGTGGATTCAATTGCTTGATGCGCTGCATGACGCAACGTCGCCGATCTTCTCCTGAAAGGGAATCGGGGCAGTATTGCTGGACCTCTGCATCACACTTCACTTCTGAAATTTGTCTGGCACGGTTGTCGCGTGGAACGGATACGTCACCGAGCGTCTTTGCAGAAGCCGCTTCCCCCGTTCCTGCCTGGCTTTCGGACGGTCGCCTGGTCACGCCAGGGATCGTGAGGTCGAGTTCAGGTACATGCTGTTTCCGCACTCGGTGAAGCCGACTGCGCCGAGGGGAGCTCTTCCTTCGATGGGAAATTCGCCCAGATGATGGTCCAGACAAGAACCAATCCAGCCACCGACACGAAGCTCGTCATGGCTTTTCCGGATCGCGCCTTGGTGTTGGTCGTCTTCATCACGGTGAGGATAAAATAAAGCTGCTGGAAAATCACCGAAACAGG
>JBKKBQ010000001.1:0-6286 GCA_046714015.1 Nitrospira sp. | reverse complement strand
GCGGCATTGACGCACACCCAGCTCAGACCCCTGCGACAAGGCGCGCCAAGGGAACCCGCTCACCGATCCCGAAAGTAATCGATGTCTTGAGTTGCTCCGGGTCGACGTAGGTCCCGAACAGTCGGTCCCAAATCGAGAACGTCACCCCGAAATTCGCATTGGCGTGCGCCGAATTGTCACTGTGATGGATATGGTGATATCGCGGCGTCACAACAATCCATTCCAACCAATTCGATCGCCAACTGACGTTCATGTGCATCCAGTCGTTCAACAGCATGTGAGACGACAAAACCGCCCAATACATCCACCATGGAGCACGGCCAAACACCGAAAAAGCCGTCATCCAAGGCAAGTTGAACAATATCTGTTGTAGAAGCGAGGCCCGGTATCCGGCCAACCAGTACATATGCGTCGGAGAATGATGCCACTTATGGATACGCCAGACTGGGCTCAGGTGCAGAAACCGATGTACCCAGTAGGCGCCAAAGTCTCCAACCACGTAGTACAGGGCAAACGCCGCCGCGCTCGGAAGGGCTGAGACCAATTCGGGCAACACCGGCCGAATCACGATCCGTTCGCTCACATACAAGGCGACAGGAAGCAGCAGGTACCCGACCAGCGTTGCGCCGACGATGTCCATCACGAGGATGGCCGATAGGGCACCTCTCTCGCCGGCATCATCCATTCGAGCGCCGTGACGAAGACCACCCTCGCCGTGAACAAAAGAGGAATGAAGAGGCCATGATCGAAGACGAACTGCCGGAACTCCCGGCTCTGCAACCATTCAATCCATTCCATCGCGCCTATCCACCTGGTATGTGAGTCGGAAGAGTGGACTCTATCAAACGGACTCCGCCCTGTCTCCCCCGCTTTCGGTGGAGCTTATGCGATGATTCGCAGAGATTGCCGGATATGCAAGAAAGACCTTGGCACGACATGAGAACGAGTCTAGTGATAGCTTTCTGAGTCCGGCGGGAATCTTCCCTGTTCGACTTCTTCTTGATAAGGACTCAGCGCTTGAAGGGCATCGGCTTTAAGATGGGCTTAGGTCTTGCCGAATTTCGGGATGACTGTCTCGAAGGGTTCAAGGAGATCGTGGAGCAGGAGTTGGAAGACCGAGTAGTCTTTCAAGTACCCTATCACCATGTAGAATGTCGTGGTGACTGACCCAGAACCACCCGATACCAAGCGGCCCCGCTACTCGTCACGTCCGTTTCCTTCGTATCGTTTTGTGCCAGGGCGAACACCACACCCCCGACGAACTGTCCACGGTCATTCCTATGGTCAACCAGAGCCAAAACCAAGGCTCTTTCCGCCCACCCAATGGAAGAGATCAGATGACTATCTCTATGGGATTGATCTGTATAACTTCGCGTATTGGTGGGAATCGCATGAGGTCTTTGAAGGGTTGTGGCATGCCGCAGGGCGCGACTCGGCACAAGGCAACTTCTTCCAAGCTCTGATTCAACTCGCCGCAGCCAATCTAAAACGCTTCACGGGAAACGATGCCGCTGCCCAGAAGCTCGTTCATGCGGGAGTCGTTCGATTGCAGAACGTTCCCTCCGTATATATGGGTATCAACATACCGCTCTTAATACGCGCGTTGCAAGAACACCGCGACAGTCAATATCCGCACATTCCGCTTATTGGGTTAGACCAACGCCCAGAGAACATCATGGGGTGACCCACTGAAAACTTAGTGGTAGCTCTCGGAGTCGCTCGGGAACTTCCCCTGTTCGACTTCTTCCTTGTAACGACTCAACGCTTGAAGAGCATCCGCTTGCAGATGAGCATAGGTCCTGACGAATTTCGGGGTGAACGCATCAAAGAGTCCAAGGAGATCGTAGAGCACCAGCACTTGGCCATCACAGTGAGGTCCCGCCCCAATCCCGATCGTGGAGATTGAAAGGGCGTGGGTGATCTTTCTGGCCAAATCAGCAGGTATCGCTTCCAAGACAAGAGCGAAGGCTCCGGCAGCTTCGATAGCCTTTGCATCCTGGAGCAACCTGGAGGCTTGATCGTCGGCTTTGCCTTGGACCTTGTATCCACCCAGCGCATTCACTGATTGCGGTGTCATACCCAGGTGGCCAATGACAGGAATCCCAACGCTCGTCATGGCTTTGATCCGATCTGCCATTACGGCACCCCCCTCCAGCTTCACAGCAGCGGCACCCGCTTGCAGCAAGCGGCCCGCATTGCGCAGGGCCTCCTCTGTGCTGGCTTGGTAGGACATAAACGGCATATCCGCAATCACCAGAGCACGCTGCACCACGCCGGCGACCAGCCTGGTGTGATACACCATGTCCTCCATCGTCACCGTGAGCGTATTGGGTTTCCCCTGGACGACCATGCCCAGCGAATCCCCCACCAGAATCACCCGGATCCCCGCTTGCTCGACGATGCGTGCGAACAGCGCATCATAGGCCGTCACGACAGCGACCTTTTTCCGGTCTCGTTTGTACTGTTGAAAATCGAGGATCGTCATCAGTCCAATTCGGCCTTGGTGATGATCTCGGCCAACCTATGGGTGGCTTTGATCGCCATGATATGAACGCCGTCGCAGTGTGGCCGAACCGCCTTGATCGTCCGTACGGCAATGCCGACTCCGACATCTTCTGCCTTCTCGCCGGCCGCTTTGAGCTCGTCGATCATCTCGCTTGGAACCGAGATGCCCGGAATATTCCCGTTCATGAACTCCGCCATCTTGTGGTTGCGCAGCACAAGGATGCCAGCAAGAACCTTGACCTTAAAGGGTCGGACCGCCTTCATGAAGCTCGCGAACTGATCCGGATGATACACCGCTTGCGTCTGGAAGAATTGGGCACCCGCCTTCACCTTCACTTCAAACTTGGCGAGCATCGGCCCGAGTGGGTCAGCCTCCGGTGTGACGGCGGCACCGATCGTAAACGCCGTCGAACCGTCCAGCTTATGCCCGGCCATGTCCTGACCGTCGTTCAATCCTTGCACAAGTTGCATGACTTGGACTGAATCCAGATCATACACCGGCTTGGCCTCCTTATGATCACCGACCGTCGGATAATCGCCGGTGAGGCACAGAATATTTCGAATCCCCAGCATGTGCGCGCCCATCAGATCCGACTGCATAGCGATCCGATTGCGATCGCGACAGGTCAACTGCATCACAGGGTCGTGCCCCAACTCATACAGCAGGCGACAGACCGGGAGTGAGCCGGCACGCACCACGGCGGCAGTATTGTCGGTCACGTTCACTCCATGGACACGTCCAACAAGCTGTTTGGCATTCTCAAGAATGGATGAGATGTTGGTGCCCTTGGGGGGGTTATACTCAACCGTGACTGCGAAGGTCCCTCGGTTGAGGACATTGACTAGGCGCTGTGGCTCTCGACTCATGAATAGCCCCTCATGTCATTCCTGCCGCTCTCTTGGCGGACTCCACCGTATTTTCGAGCAGCATCGCGATGGTCATGGGGCCGACTCCACCAGGAACCGGACTGATCCAGCCGGCCTTTGGGCTAACCGCGTCAAAGTCTACATCACCGCACAGCTTGCCTTCAGGAGTCTTGTTGGTTCCCACGTCGATGACAACCGCGCCTTCGCGCACCATGTCGGCCGTCACAAACTTCGCTTTCCCGATCGCGACGAGCAGCAATTCCGCCTCACGGCACACCCCGGGAAGGTCTCGGGTTTTTGAATGACAGATCGTGACCGTGGCATTCCTCTGAAGAAGCATCAGCGCCAGCGGCTTCCCGACAATATTACTCCGTCCCAACACGACTGCCCGTTTCCCTTCAATCATCACGCCGGTCGACTCGATCATCTTGATCACGCCCTTAGGGGTGCAGGCTTCGAATACGGGATGGCCTTCCACCAGCCGGCCGAAGTTGTAGGGATGAAACCCATCTGCGTCTTTGAGCGGCGAAACGGCTTCCAGGATGACCTTGCTGTCGATGTGTTTAGGCAAGGGCAGCTGGACCAGGATTCCATGGATCTTAGGGTCGGTATTCTTTTTGTCGAGCAGGGCCAATAACTCGGCCTGCGTCGTGTTCGCCGAGAGTTTGTGATCGTCAACGTAGATCCCTGCCAGTTCGCAGGCCTTTTGTTTGTTTCGAACATACACATGCGAGGCGGGATCGTCGCCCACCAAAATGGTCGCAAGACCCGGTTTCATCGATTTCTTGGCGAACAGTTCCGCCGATTCTTTTGCCAGACGATCACGTACTTGCTGCGCGAGCGCTTTTCCATCAATCAATTGTGCGGCCACGATCCCCTCCCTATAACTATTCAGCCAGCTAAACCGTCGCAACTTAGCAGGGGAATTTTATCCAAGTCAACGTTCTTTGACCCATCGGAGGGTGAGAACGAGTGGTAAGGAACAGGATGTTTTCCACGTCTCATGCCATACCCTTCCCCGGCTTTCTTGACAGCCTCTGCCCCCCTTGGATACGATGGCGCTCACCCTAATCGGGAACACCCATCCGTTGCCCTTGAATTCTTATCAGCGATTTGTCCTGCTTTTGACACTCGCGCTTGGCCTTACATCGTCCGGCGAAGCAGCACAGATCACGGGTTTGGAATCGCCCAACAGTTTCGTCGGCGACCCATCCGGAAAAGAATATTTCATCTCCAACATCAATGGAGAGCCGGAGGCCAGGGATAATAACGGTTTCATTACCAAGTTGAATGCCGCGGGGAAGGTCACCAGCCTCAAATTCATACAAGGCGGTGTCGCAGAGGTACTTTTACACGCTCCCAAGGGAATGGCCTTAGTCGGACCGATCCTGTATGTCGCAGACATCGATCAATTGAGAGGCTTTGACAAGACCACAGGAAAACTCGTCGCCACGATCTCGTTTCCATCTCGGCCACGCACACAGGTCTCGCTGACTGACGTCGCGGCGTCACCGACCGGTTTCCTGTACGCCTCGGACCAGGCAGCCAATTCGATTTACCGTATCAACCCATCGGACCATCATCGGGTTGACCTGTTGATTCACGATGACCGGCTCGCCGGTCCCGCGGGGATCGCGATTCACCCGAAGACGAATCATCTCATCACGGTGAGCTGGGAGAAAGGGAAGATTCTTGAAATCACGCCTGACGGACAGCTGAGCGAACTCGAATCGAACGGATTTTTCACCAGTCGCTTCCAGAACCTGAGTGGAGTGGATTTCGATCAATGGGGCAACATGTACGTGTCCGATTTTACAAAAGGCAAGATTTGGCGCATGACCAGAGACCATCGCTTCCAGGTTATTGCCGAATATCTCCCCGCCCCGGCTGATATCGGCATCGACCGCGCGAACAACCTCATCTTAGTTCCCTACCACTATATGCACGCCGCCGAGATGAATGGACTGGAAACCCCTTCTGGGGCCAAACCCAAGGGTGAGAAACGCACACTGGCCGACTACGGGTTCATTCCCCCGCCCCCCAAGCCCGAGCCGGAAGGGACGACGAAATGAGCTCGTGCGCCTATTGTCACAGCAGAAAAGGCAAACGCTCGTGCCCGGCTCTTGGAGGATTGATCTGTAGCGCCTGTTGCGGGGAGCACCGCATGACACGGATCTCATGCCCCAATGATTGCGCCTATCTCGACAGTGGGAGCGATTACCAGCAAAAACGCCTGGCCGTGCCATTTGCGTCAGTTCGGGGAGACTTCTATCAGGAGCTGGACCAGTTGGGAAGCCACAAAGCCGTGGCGCTATTCAATCTGATTGAAATTATCACGTTCGGCTACTTTGAAGGCCGCCGGGATGGACAGGATGCCGAGGTCGTCGCAGCCCTCCAGGCCCTGCGTCGTACGCTCAGCCCGCTCCACGTTCCCGGAACACCTATGCCTGTGTTTGCTGAACACTTAAAAAAAGAGTACGAGGCGTTTCACAAGCAGAATCCGGATCAAATCGCCGGCTCGTCCGACGCCCTGGAAATCTTGGATCGCGCCGCTCAGTTTGTCTCCACCTGTTCAGAGAATAATTTTCAGTCGAACCGGTTTCTGGGAGGGCTGATCGGGTATGTCAAGATGGAGCATCCGGAGATCGCCGCACACCTCAAAAAGCAGCATGAACCGGGACACATCCTTCTGCCCGGACAGTCTTTCATACCCCCGCCGGCTCCGGAGCAGCATGTCCATAGTCCAGGCTGCCGGCACCATCACCATTAGCCATTTGGACCAACTCAGTCCACGGCATTCAAAATCTGGGTGAACCGGCGACAGAGGCCTGGAGGGAGGGACAGGGCTGGTCTGAACGGGCATCCCTATGATGCAGATGACCGGCGATACGGGTTACTCTACGATGGTGACCGT